>NZ_JAQMSE010000025.1:0-4790 GCF_028330045.1 Aphanizomenon sp. CS-733/32 | reverse complement strand
GCAGCCTACAAAACAAAAAACAAATCTCAAAACCAAAGAACCGTGGGGCGCACGGTCTTAAAGCTCAGTTAATGTCCTCATAGAGGAGTCACTGAGAAGCCCACACTCACCTGAAAGGGAGTGTGTGGAGTACGTCACGGTAGTGGGATCGCTGTTTGGGGATGTTGGAAGTGCGATAGCGAAGCGCGACCTAGGAATCGCTGTTTGGGATGTTGGGAGTGCGATCGCTTTTGAGGGGTGTGGAGGGGTGCGATCGCGTTTAGGGATGTGGTGGAGTGCGAACGCTGTTTGGGATGTGGGGATGCGATCGCCTTTTGGGATGTTGGGAGTGCGATCGCTTTTTGGGATGTTGGGAGTGCGATCGCTTTTGGGATGTTGGGGTGCGATAGCGAAGCGCGACCTAGGAATCGCTTTTACTGAATACTTTCAATTAATTTAATATTATTTCTTAACCATTCATTGACTAAAATTTGCACATCTATGTTTTTTTCTTGAGCAATTTTTTTGAAAAAATTATCAACATCTGGTTCAAGATAAATCGGATAATGAAACGTTGCATCAGAATGATAAAATTTACCTTGTTCAGCTTGTGAAAAATCATATTCTGCTTTCATAGTTTTCTTCCTTGATAATACTGCTGTTCATTAAAAGTTGCTTTCCGTGCTGAAATAATACGAATCAAACACGAGTCTTCATCTGTTTGTTCAAAAGTATGAATAACAACCCTTAAAATACCCGTTTCATCTAAACCTATAGTAATCCATCTGTCTTCATAATCACTATGTTCTTCATCATATAAACTTAATTGATATTGATCACGAAAAACAGTTGATGCTAAACGAAAATTGATTTGATGTTTACGAATATTCTGTTTTTCTTTTGCTGGATTCCAATCAAAATTATAACGCAAATTTATAAATTACAAGAGATTAAATAAGTTGACACCATAATTGTACCATAATTTCATACTTTGACAGTATTATCAGTAGTTTAACGTAGCGATCGCTATTTTGAGGGTGTTGGGAGTGCGATCGCTATTTCGGGAATGTTGGGAAGTGCGATAGCGAAGCGCTCCGTAGGAATCGCTTTTTGGGGATGTGGGGAAGTGCGATAGCGAAGCTGACCGAAGGTATCGCTTTCGGTTATTATAAACATTTGAGTCAATAAAATTATAACTTGTGAGTCAACAAGACAAGCTATTAGCTAAAATTCTATCAGGCGCATCTGATACAAACATATCCTTTGAGCAACTGTGTCAACTCTTAATCAGATTAGGATTTGATGAAAGAATTCGTGGTAGTCACCACATTTTCACAAAAGAAGGAGTTGAAGAAATCTTGAACCTTCAACCCAAACAAGGAAAAGCCAAAGCATATCAAGTTAAACAAGTCCGTGAAATGTTACTTAAATATCAGCTAGGAGGTTAAGATGACTCTGCGCTATGAAATTAATCTCTATTGGAGTGAAGAAGACCAAGCATTTATCGCAGAAGTTCCAGATTTACCGGGATGTGCTGCTGATGGAGAAACTTATCAAGAAGCACTGCAAAATATAGAAATTATTATGCAGGAATGGATAGAAACTGCTCAAGAGTTAGGTCGAAAAATTCCTGAACCTACACAGCGTTTAATGTCTGCTTAATTGATGCTTTTGGGAATCTTGGAAGTGCGTAAGCTTTGCGTTGCTGCGAGCAGTTCGCTGTTTTAAGAGATACAATCACATTTTATTCAGAATATCTATTGACATGATATCATAATGTGATATCTTATATATTAGCTTCTGTTAAAAGTAAAAAAGGATGAATCTCAATAATAAACAGCAAAAGATTTTAGAATTAATTTTTACAAATCCTGTACTGGCAAATATTATTTGGCAAGATATAGAAAATTTATTTACAGCTTTAGGTGCTGATATTAGTCAAGGTAGCGGTTCAAGAGTTAGAGTTAAATTAAATGATGTTAGAGGTTATTTTCATGAACCACATCCAGAAAAAGAAACCGATAAAGGAGCAGTAAAAGCAGTGAGAGAATTTTTGATAAAAGCAGGAATTGAACCATAAATATTTTGTAGTAAAATCAACCACAAAAAACTGACTGAGGATTATTAAAATTATGTTGACTTACAAAGGATACACAGCATCAATTGAAGTAGATGTAGAAGCAGGAATACTTTTTGGTCGTGTTCTTGATATTAATGATGTAATTACTTTTAAAGCGAAAACGGTAGAAGAAGCACGTCAAGAATTTCAGACTTCTATAGATGGGTATTTAGCTTTTTGTGAAGAATTAGGCGAAGAACCAGATAAACCTTTTTCTGGAAAATTGCCATTTAGAACTACTCCAGAACATCACAGAAAAATTTTTATTGCAGCTAAAAAAGCTGGAAAAAGTATCAATGCTTGGATGGATGAAATTTTAATTAATGCTGCTGAAAAATCAGTCAAAGCATAGATTCAATATTTTTTCTAAGTTTTGAAGTCAAAAAACAATTCAAGAAATTATTAATGGTGAAAAATCAACTACTGTAGATATTGCCATTCGTCTGGGTAAAGCATTGGGAAATAGACCGAGACTTTGGTTAAATCTTCAGCAAAAGGTTGATGTTTGGGATGCTTTGCAAAGTCAATAAATTAGGATCACAAAGGATGGCTTTAGCATTTGCACCTAACTTTAAATTACCTTCAAGAAACCAGATTAAAGCATGAGTATCTAGGACATATTTCATAGTTTATTATGACCAGTCTAAACTGTCCTCACTATCCCCATGAAATTCAGCAATTTCAAAATCTGCTTCTGTTGAATGGTTATTACCAGAAAACATACCAAACTTCATTATTTTATTTTTTGGGTGATTTTTTCCCCACTTTAAAAAAGTGACAATAACAAGACTTTCTGAGATATCAGATGGTAATTCTTTAAGTTCTACTTTACCATCTTTGTAAATTCCTTCTATTGCTTGCAACATATTTTTGACGATGAGTAATTTTGGCTGATGTTGTTACTTTAACTATACACTATAGATAAGCGATCGCTGTTTTGGAGTTTTGGGAGTGCGATAGCGAAGCGCTCCGTAGGAATCGCTTTTGGAGATGTGGGGGTGCGATAGCGAAGCGCTGCTGCAAGCAGTTCGCTGTTGGGGATGTGTGGGGTGCGATCGCGCAATCGCTGACTTGTCACTTCGCTTTTTGTGGGTGTAGCGAAATGCTCCGCAGCAATCGCTTTAGTGATAAAATAACCACTTATCTTTGACTCTTTAGGAGAAAACTTGATTCCAATTAGTATTGAGCAAATCTACAAAGTTAAAGAAATTATTGCCAAATATAAGAATCTGGAATGTGTTGAATGCGCTCAAGCTATCCAAGATTACTTGGTATCACAGAGAATTTCGGGAAAGCGGCTAAAACTTTATACAGGTTCAGGAATAGGACGCGATAGTTATATCTATGATGAAAGTGTTTCTGGGGATGCAATCTCTATTAATGGTCGTCATCAAGGGATTATGATTATAATAGATGGAGTAGAAATGATATTTGATAATCATCGTCCTGATGGAATTACTAGAAATCAATGGTTAGCCAACTTACTGTTTTATAATAAACTGTATAACGGGCAGCAGTTCCAAACCACAGAAGAGACTTTTTAGGTGTTAAAGATTATGGAAAACAATCATCATAGTATTACTCTAATTCCCGATGAATATTTCTATGAAATGCTCCAAAGAATTAAACAAAGACCAGGAATGTTTCTAGGTCAATGTTCAATTACTCGACTAAGAGCTTTTTTAGATGGATATATGGGATCTAGGTCAGATTTAGGTTTACCACCAACTCAACAAGAGCTAGAATTTAATCAATTTCAAGAATGGGTACAGACAAGATTTAAAATTAGTTCTTCGCATGGATGGGATAGTATTATTCTTTTTTATTCTGCGGATGAAAGAGATGCACTAAATAACTTTTTTGAATTATTTGATCAATTTTGTAATAGCGAAAGTGCTACAAGAGAGGAGATGAGTCAGGAAAAACTTACTGAATCAAATCTTTCACTAACACAAGAGAGAGTGACTGTATAATTACTTGAGATATCGCTATTTGGGATGTGGGAATGCGATAGCGCAAGCGCTGCTGCAAGCAGTTCGCTTTTTGGTACTGTAATTATAGAATCAGCACTATAATGATAGATATGTATGTCAGCTAAAGATGTTTTTCATGAAGTTGTCAAAATAGCCTTACAAAAAGATGGTTGGGAAATTACAAATGATCCATTGAAAATTAGTCTAAGTAGGTGAACACAATAAAACCAAACTGTGTAAAGAAACGTAAAATCGCCCAAACCCTCTTCACTCTTGCCTCTTGCCTCTTGCCTTTTGCCTTGCCATAACGACAATTTTCAACGCCAACCTACTTAGGAGGAGTTAATCTTTCTAGTGATTTAGGTGCAGAAAAGCTGATTGGTGCAGAACGTGAAGGACAAAAAATTGCAGTTGAAGTCAAAAGTTTTTTAGAAAGATCGTCTGCTATTTCTGAATTTCACACAGCATTAGGACAATTTATTAATTATCGAGGTGCATTGAAAAGATTACAACCGGAGCCTGTTTTAGAGGGTGTTTGAAAAGTTTTGAGGAGTCAAAATTTATGCTAATCGCCTGAACATGATACGGATCATAGCTAGATAGATAAAAGTCTCAGAGGTTTCAGGTAATAACTCGTAGTCTCTGACTAACCGACGACAACCCATCAGCCAGCCAAAAGTACGTTCCACAACCCATCGCTTTTTGAGGACCACAAAACT
>NZ_JAQMSE010000024.1:0-3298 GCF_028330045.1 Aphanizomenon sp. CS-733/32 | reverse complement strand
GGATCTCACATACCGTTCCGCATCATTCAAAGCCGTGATTAAAGCATCTACTGCTTTGTCAGAGCCAATCTTTCCTAAAGCCTCGGCTGCTATGGATCTCACATACCATTCCGCATCATTCAAAGCCGTGATTAAAGCATCTACTGCTTTGTCAGAGCCAATCTTTCCTAAAGCCTCGGCTGCTCTGGATCTCACATCCGATTCCGCATGATTCAAAGCCGTGATTAAAGCATCTACTGCTTTGTCAGAGCCAATCTTTCCTAAAGCAAAGGCTGCACTGGATCTCACATACTTATCCGCATGATTTAGGTCTGCTTGCAAATGTGACACCATCTGTAGATGATTTTGACCTAGTATGACCACTACTGATGTAATAAACTCGGCATTATGTGGATAACTTAGGAAAAAATTATGAATATCTTTAATGATTTTTTGCACTAATTGATCATCACTTCTTTGAACCTCAGCCGTACACCGTCCCGCTAATAACAGCAGTGTTTGAAAAATATCATCTTTTTCGTTTTTAATTGTTTGCAATAAAGTTACAGGATTTTTCATCAATCCTGCCATTAAGCTGAATATTTCATGCCATTCATAATCCCAAAAATGCGCCTTTGCTAATTCAATACCATTGGATGATCGTTGCAAATAACAAGCTGTGAAATATTCTTGAAAAGTCCGATGTAAAAAGAGATGTTGGTCGCCATTTTCATGCAGCTTTTGTAAAATTCCATCCTGTTCAGATAATTCTGTTATTAAAGGAGAACTAGTAATATTGTTAAAATCACTAGGAATATCATCTTTTTTCAAATAGCTATCAATAGCTTTGCGAAGTTCACGCATTGTAAAAATTTCTTGATTATTACAGCTAAATTGATAAGCTAGTTCTTCTAACAATTCTATTTTGACATTTATCCACGCATCCTCTACTTCTGGGTTATGTGTTTTTCTCCATTTAGTAAGCATAAATTTTACTGCTTGCTCATATACCTCACAACGTCGCGCTGGTAGATTTATGCCTTTTTCTTGATACAAACTGCAAATTAAAGACAATAGCAAAGGATTCTGTACCAAACCACGAATTTGGGGTTTAGTTTGCAATTCTCGAATTAAAGCAGCCGCAGAAATAGAATCATCATTTATATATTCAGCCGCAATTTTAAACCAAGTTACAATATATTGATTTATTTGTGGTTCATTAAAAGGAACAATTTCCACATCTTTAGCACCACCTAAAAATGCCCCACTATAACCAACAATGCGAGATGTAAAGATAATAGGACAGTTGTAATTACGAAGAAAACTATTTAATTTTTCTGATAAATTATTTCTAGATTCTTTCGGTACTTCATCTAGTGCATCTAATAGCAAGAGATATTTACCCGCTTTTAATTTATCTGTTAAAAAACTTTCAATTTGTGGAAAATGGTTTTCATATTTTGATGCCAGCAATTTTAAAATAGCATCACTAACTTTCGCAGTTCCGTCTTGTGTTGTGTCTGCTATTTCTGAAAGTCTTAAAAAAATAGGAATAACTAAATCTTCCAGATTTTGACTATTATTTTCTAAACCTTGTAGTGCTGTTTGTGCAGTTAAATAAGCCTCACTTTTTAATAATGTCGTTTTCCCCATTCCTGGATCTGCCAACACCATTAAACGCTGATGTTTTTGTTTTGCTTCTTGCCAATCTACTTGAGTTGGTTTTGATTCTTCCGAATGTTTAAGAGCGTAAGCACGTTTAGATTCTTCCTCTGATTCAGAATAACTCCAAGTGGTTTCTATCGTGTGATTATATTTTCTTTCTAGCGTGACCTGAATCGGAATATATTGATCTTTAATAGTAATAGGTTCGGTTGAATGAAATAACTTAATATTTTGAAAACTACTTTCAATTTCTTCTAAAAAGCTCTTAATAATATTTTTCTTTGGTTCTAATCCCAGTTGATCTAATTTATCAAGAATATTATCCCAACGAATTACATAACTTTCATCACTTTTACTACATTGAATTATCCCTAATACTCCCCCCAATTTCTCAGAGAAGACAGCACCACCACTGCTTCCTGCCTCTACCTTGGCATCAATTCGATGAGAGAGAAAAGTAGAC
Source organism: Aphanizomenon sp. CS-733/32 (assembly GCF_028330045.1). Taxonomy (NCBI): domain Bacteria; kingdom Bacillati; phylum Cyanobacteriota; class Cyanophyceae; order Nostocales; family Aphanizomenonaceae; genus Aphanizomenon; species Aphanizomenon sp. CS-733/32. The sequence continues at coordinate 1,191 of NZ_JAQMSE010000024.1, read as the reverse complement.
GTTTCTAAGGGCTTTTTATTCCAAGGATGATTAGTTGTTTTAGGGTGTTTTATATAAGTGGAAATAACATTAAGAGGCGCACTAGGACGAATACTATTACCATAAACCGCCACGCCTTTAGGAAAGTTTTCATTTTGGTTATGCTTATTCGGAAAACCGTAAACTGTTACTGATGTTGATAAATTTTTTGGATTAATAATTTTAACCGCTTTTGCACTCTCAATATTGATTTTGAGAATGGCAATATCTACCTCTAAATTTGAAAAATTTTCATCCCATTCTGCATCATAAATGTTATCTTGATATTCCACCTTTAAAGGATTCTCTAGAATATAAATAACATGATGACAAGTTACAATATAGCCATCATTACGAATGATGAAACCAGAACCAACAGTTTTTTCATCAGAACCGAGAATTTTTACCATTGATTCTCTCAATTCATCTAGAGATTTAGTCATAGCGATACCATTTAAAAAATCCGTAAAATATTATACTATATGTTCAATGGCTATATAAACAAAGCTAACTAGTAGAATATTAAATTATGCTTTGTCTATATTTAGCAATTTAGCACTAATCTTGATAATTGTTATGGGTTTTGGTTTAATGTATGTGTTTTATTCTGGCTTAAATCCCACTCAATTGTTACTTTTACATTGGCTTGTGCTGTTCCTTTAGTAACAAATGGAATACCAGTTTCTCCACCAGCTTGCAACCCAAATTCCATTGTTACTTTTGTCGGTGCAAGAACATCATTTAATCCATCCTTGACGCTACTAATTACCATTTGAGAATAACCCTTAACTGTACTAATCATTGCTTTTTGTAATTTTTCGGTTCTTTCCTTAATGTCATCAATATATGCAACCGCTTGCAGTTCATCGCTGTCTGCTTCATCATATTGAATGTAAATCTTTTCACCATCAGGAGTAAGAATTTCTGTGATTTTGTTTGACATTGACATTTTTCCTATATTTGTTGAATAATCAATCAATTGAATTTTAACCTTTTCAAAAGCTAAAAGTCAAGATTATTATTTATTATTTAAGAGGGTGTTTGAAAAGTCGGTGAGTGAGTAAAAAAGCTCTCCCAGTGTAAGCTGTGAATAGAAAGAACACAGCACCGAGAGAGTAACATGAGTAAAGCATACCCCAGTAATTTGACTCACGCCCAATATGAATTGTTGAG
>NZ_JAQMSE010000023.1:0-7713 GCF_028330045.1 Aphanizomenon sp. CS-733/32 | reverse complement strand
TTCCCCGCCCTGGGGTTTCCCCGCCCTGGGGTTTCCCCGCCCTGGGGTTTCCCCGCCCTGGGGTTTCCCCGCCCTGGGGTTTCCCCGCCCTGGGGTTTCCCCGCCCTGTTGAGGTGAAATTAAACTAACTTTTCTAACCACCCGTTTAACGTTAAGTTGACACCATTAAGCTCATGCTTTACCCCTACCTTTAGAATCAAACAATCAAGCCGTTTTGAGTATAACTACTCTACCAATCCAAAAAGCTTATTGTATATAGGTTTCACAAAGTGCGCCCTGCTGGAATCGAACCAGCCTGAAGACGAATTATGAGTTCGTTGCCTCCCCAATCGGCCAAAGGCGCTTATTTACTTGGATTTTGACCTTGTAATTTCAGCTCAGTCATTTATTTTATGACTTTACTTTAACCACAGTACACCATTATATCATAATTTGGCAACCTATAAACAATCATCAAGAACAATTCCTGATTTTTCTTCCTTGTAGGAGTATAGGGACTAAAATCGGGAATGCTAAATTCAAAAATCCCCATTAGCATATATAGTAACTAAATCTAAATTTCAATTTCCTTATGAGAATAAATACTACTGTACTACTAACTTTAATTTTGTTAACTCTGATGTTGGGTGCCGGTTCTGCAAGTGGTTTTTTGGGCTTTACCCTGGGGAGTATGGCACTTAAAGGTGTGACTACACCAGATGGTCGTCCTGTGACTAAACTTAACAGCAACAAGGCTAATAACCCCCAGGAGGAAAGTGTAGCTTTTTTAAAAGAAGAAGATATTCTCAAAGCCGTGAAATCACGAATTAACGACAAAAAAAAGGGTAATAAACCAGACAAATCGGAAGAAGAAGAGATTAAAGTTACCAAGCCGCAACCAAAGGAAACACCCGTTGTCGAAGAGACTTCTCAACCAGGATTTCCGGTAACGGCTGAAAGTGAAGGTGTTACCATGTCTGTAAAATCTATTCGCTATTCCGGTGGTGATTTACTATTAAAAGTGAATATGCAGAATAAAGGTGACGAGTCTGTGCGGTTTCTCTATAGCTTTTTAGATATTACTGATGACAAAGGCAGAACTTTGAGTGCAATTACCGAAGGTTTACCCGCAGAACTGCCCGCCAAAGGTGCAGAATTTAAAGGTACAATCAGCATTCCTACCGTTTTACTTGATGATGTCAAGCAGATATCTTTATCTTTAACTGATTATCCGGCTCAAAAACTCAAGTTACAATTGTCTGATATTCCTGTAGAGAAAGATAATTAGGGTTTGCTAAAAAAGTCTTTTCGTGGGGGCTAGGAGTCAGGAGTCAGGAGTCAGGAGTCAGGAGTCAGGAGTCAGAAGGAAGAAGGAAGTGAGAATAGTCTCCAATTTGAGAAAGTGATGGGTTTTTGGTGGTTTCAATGCTTATTCCTGACATCTGATTTATCTTTTTCAACCCGGAAACTCTTAATATATCTAGGTTTCCCGTTTATTTAGCCAGCCGTAATTAAAATTTATTTGGGATTTTCTGCGCCAGTTGTCAAATTCTACACTATCTTAGACAGTGAGTGCTTTTTCTACCTTAAGTTGGACAGATACAGGACTGCGATTGTGTAGCGTGCTAGTGCTAATTGCTATCAATGCCTTTTTTGTGACGGCGGAGTTTTCAATGGTGACGGTGCGACGAACTCGGATTCAACAGTTGGTACAAGCTGGTGATATTCGAGCGATCGCAGTGGAAACATTACAACGTAGTATTGATAGACTACTATCTACAGCCCAATTAGGTATTACCCTTTCTAGTTTGGCTCTGGGTTGGATTGGCGAAAGTACAATTGCTGTATTGGTGGAAAAATGGCTCGATTCCTGGCCATTAAGTGTGAGAATGAATTATTTACTCGCTCATTCTTTATCAGTCCCTATTGCCTTTTTTGCTATTGCTTATTTACAAATTGTTTTAGGAGAATTGTGTCCAAAATCAGTGGCTATGTTATACTCAGAACATCTAGCTAGATTTTTGGGACCATCTGTTAAATCTATAGTCCGGTTTTTCAGTCCCTTTATTTGGGTTCTTAATCAATCCACCTATTGGCTACTACGATTGTTTGGGATTGAATACACGGGTCAGAGTTGGCGACCGCCTGTGACACCGGAAGAGTTACAATTAATTATCTCTACAGAACGAGAATCTACGGGTTTAGAAAATGCTGAACGAGAACTTTTAAATAATGTCTTTGAATTTGGGGATATTACCGCTGAAGACATTATGATTCCTCGCACTAGTATTATTGGTATCCCCATAACTGCGAGTTTTCAAACCTTACTTGAGGAAATAGCTACCACTGGTCACTCTCGCTATCCTATTAGCGGTGAATCTTTGGACGATATTCGCGGTATAGTCTACTTTCAGGATTTAGCACAACCTTTGGCGTTAGGAAAAATCACCCCAGAAACACAAATTCAGTCTTGGATGCGTCCACCTCGATTTGTACCGGAACAAACGCTTTTAAGTGAACTTTTGCCAATGATGCAGCAAGAGAAACCCGCTATGGTAATGGTAGTGAATGAATTTGGGGGAACTGTAGGACTAGTAACTATTCAAGATATTATTGCGGAAATTATTGGTCATGCTGGTGAACTTGACAGCACCAATGATTTATTGATTCAAATGGTAGACAAACAGACATTTTTGGTGCAAGCGCAAATTAATTTGGAAGAAGTTAATCAAATCCTACATCTCAATTTACCTTTAATGAGAGAATATCAAACTTTGGGCGGATTTTTGCTTTATCAATGCCAAAAAATCCCCAACAAAGGTGAGATATTTCATTATGACAATCTTGAATTTACTATCATCTCTGTTACTGGTCCGCGTCTTCACCAAATCCAAATTAGAATTTTAGATGGGGATGAATAGCAGGAGTCAGGATTCAGGAGTCAGGAGTCAGGAAGAAAAACCTGTTTTGGACAGAGTTTCATGAATACCTACGGTACGTTGAGACGAACAATTCATGTCCTAACCACCTTGACCGTTGCTATAACTTTGTCAAAATGGCGATTTCTGGGGAGTGGGATCGCTCTACTTTGATATTATTGGATATTGGTTATAATATACGCCTTATGTGAGTTAAAAATGCCCCGGTTATTTTAAGGGTTTCAGACTTCACCTTACCGACAAGTCCTAGTCTTACGAAGGAGATTGCATTGTTCTAGCCGCCAACTCACATAAGGCGTAATATAGTATTAAGAATTATAAACATTCTTTGCTAATTAAAAACTACAGAGATGTTTATAATTGATACATTTTTCAGAATTCAGAATGCTTGCGTCAACAGAAAACACAAGAGAAAAATATTCCTGATTCTTTCTTCTTCCTGACTCCTGACTCCTGACTCCTGACTCCTGACTCCTGACTCCTTACTTTTAGCATTTCCTATGAATAATGATAAAGCAGTGATGAATTGGCAAGAACTTACCGCATCTAATGTAGTGGTGAATACAAACCCCAATTTCTTGGCAGAAATTGTTCAAGAAACTTTTGCCTTAACCCGTCGTCTATTTATTCAACTCCAACGCCGTCCCTCTAGCCTGATAGCTGGGATTATTCAGCCTGTTATGTGGTTAGTTCTGTTTGGGGCTTTATTCCAAAATGCGCCCAAAGGTTTGTTTGGTAGTACGACAAATTACGGACAATTTTTGGCAGCAGGTGTGATAGTATTTACTGCTTTTGCTGGGGCGTTAAATGCTGGCTTACCTGTGATGTTTGATAGAGAATTTGGCTTTTTAAATCGCTTGCTGGTTGCACCTCTAGCTTCGCGCTTTTCAATTGTTTTTGCTTCTGCTATTTTTATTATTAGCCAAAGTTTACTCCAAGCAGCGGTAATTGTGGCAGCAGCGGCATTTTTAGGGGCTGGTTTACCTGATATTACAGGATTATGTGCGATCGCTCTCATTGTCTTTCTCCTCGCTTTAGGTGTCACCGCTATTTCTTTAGGTTTAGCCTTTGCATTACCCGGACACATTGAACTTATCGCCGTAATTTTTGTCACTAACCTCCCATTATTATTCGCCAGCACAGCCTTAGCACCTTTATCTTTCATGCCCGGTTGGTTGCAGGTTATCGCCACCCTCAACCCTCTCAGCTATGCAATTGAACCCATTCGCTATTTGTATTTACATAGCAGTTGGGGATTAAATGATATCATTATGCACGCCTTTTGGGGTGATGTTACCTTTGGGGTAGCGTTGTTAGTATTACTCGGTTTTGCACTAGTGGCTTTATTGAGTATTCAATCTCAACTACGTCGCAGTCTTGCTTAAAAATATACAAGGGCAATTTCATGGAAAGTCCATTTTTACCAGTTCGCAAAATTATTGTTGCCACTATCGCCAGTATGAGTTTCGCTTCTCTGTTAGGAGTAGCACCCACCTTAGCTAATCCTAATCAACCTTTTGGGACTTTGGAAAGCGATCGCAATAGCAATACCTTATCTGGTAATGGCTCAGATTTCAACCCCCTCAGTCTCATGCACACATTGCAAATGAGCAATACCCAATGGAATGCGGAACAACAAAATCAACAGTTAGATCCAGCCATAGCCGCATTTAAGGCAGAACAACAGAAACTTCTTCAACCTCAATTACAACAAAATCCCGGTACTTCTGCCATTATCCCTGGACAAAATCTCTTGCCTTTACAGATTTTACCATCATCAGGTAAATAACACTTACAGCAAATTGTCATCAAACCTGGAACAAGAACCCCACCCCCAACCCCCTCCCCGCAAGCGATGAGGGGGCTAGGATGTACCTTAATATGATTGGAAATTGCTGTAAATGGGAAATAATGGGCGCAAAGTCTGCGCCCTCAAGGAGTTACTTGATGATTAAAGTCCCAGTTTTGCCAAAACATCACTGGCTTGGGTACTAGTGTTAACAGAAGCATCAACATCAATGATTTTGCCATCACCATCAATTATGTAGGTAACACGCTTGGCATAACCACCACCATCAACATCATAAGCTGTAATTAGAGATTTGTCGGTGTCAGCCAAGAGGGGGAAATTCAGATTATATTTATTGGTGAATGCTTGATGAGAAACTTCATCATCAGCACTTACTCCCAACACAACAACATCTTTGTCTTTGTATTCAGCTTGAGAATCACGGAAACTACAAGCTTGTTTGGTGCAGCCTGGTGTGTCATCTTTGGGGTAAAAGTAGAGAACTACTGTTTTACCAGCAAAATCAGATAATGAAATTGTATTGCCGTTAGTGTCTTTGGCGGTAAATGCAGGTGCGTCTGTACCAACTGATAGAGGCATAATTCACCTTATCCTGTTTAGAAAATATTCATGCAATCAAGATTTTACAATAACTTGCTTACCGAATATTCTGCCAAAGAGGTATTTATTTTCCAAGCATTGACAAAAAGCCCAACATAGAGTAAGAAAAATGCCTACTGTGGATTCCTCAAACCTTAAACCCTTAGTTTATACTAGTAAAGCCCTAGAACGAGCGGAGCGATCGCTAATCTGTTCGCCCTTTAACCTGAATTTGTTTATAGCCATGACTAGCCAAAGTATCCAACTAGGTGCTATAGCAATGGAGAAAGGAACTCAGCAAAATTACACCAAGCAACCCTTATCAGAATTGACCTGTGAAAACGCTTTAGCCTGGTTAATTGATGTGGGAGTATTGCGGCGAGAAGTTGATGGACAGGGTATTACAGACAGTTTTCGCCTAACTCCCTTGGGTCATCAATTGATTGTCAAGTTAAAAGATCAGAAATTGCCTAATCCTTCCCTAAGCGATCGCTACAATGATTTTATGACTCGTTGGTTACGTTTACCCTTTTGACCGACATTAATTGTGCTTAAAACTTTGGTGGGGTGGGCATCTTGCCCGCCGTACTTATGCAAGTTTAAAAAAATAACAGTTTATTCACAGATGCACTACTAAATCTCAGCATACTAAGATATAGTTAAAAATGAAATCAATCATGGTAGTGGGAACAACATCCCACGCAGGGAAATCACTCATAACCACAGCTATTTGTCGGATTCTTTCCCGGCGCGGGTTGCGAGTATCCCCCTTTAAAGGTCAAAATATGGCTTTAAACGCCTATGTTACCGCCAGTGGTGGCGAAATAGGCTATGCTCAAGCAGTGCAAGCCTGGGCGGCGGGAATAGCCCCCCTGGTAGAAATGAACCCAATTTTACTGAAACCCCAAGGGGATATGACATCGCAAATTATCCTCAAAGGTAAAGCCATAGGTAAAGTCAGCGCCACAGATTATTACGAACAATATTTTGACATCGGTTGGCAGACCATCAAAGAATGTCTACAATACCTATCTACAGAGTTTGATGCTCTCGTTTGTGAAGGTGCTGGTAGTCCCGCCGAAATTAATCTCAAACACAAAGACCTAACTAATATGCGGGTGGCAAAACACTTAAATGCACCCACACTTTTAGTAGTTGATATTGATAGAGGTGGAGCATTTGCTCATGTAGTCGGCACACTAGAACTATTAGATCCAGAGGAACGCGCCTTAATTAAAGGAGTCGTCATTAACAAATTTCGAGGACAGCGCTCAATTCTCGAACCCGGAATTAAATGGTTAGAAGAACGCACAGGTATCCCTGTTGTCGGCGTGATTCCCTATTTAGAACAAGTTTTCCCAGCGGAAGACTCCCTAGATTTACTAGAACGCAAACCCACAAAAGCTAACTCTGAACTAAATATTGCGGTGATTCGTTTACCCAGAATTGCCAATTTCACCGATTTTGACCCCTTGGAATCAGAACCATCAGTCACCGTCAAATATTTACATCCTAAGCAAAGTTTAGGACATCCAGATGCAGTAATTATCCCAGGGACAAAAACCACCATTGCCGATTTAATTACCTTGCAAAAAAGCGGCATGGCAGAAGCAATTCAAAACTATGCAGCTTCTGGTGGCACGGTTTTAGGCATTTGTGGCGGTTTCCAAATGTTGGGGCAGTCTATAACTGATCCAGAAGGAATGGAAGGACAATCTGGTAAATATCCAGCGTTAAATTTATTACCTATAAAAACAGTCATTACTGGTCAAAAAACTGCCCGTCAGCGTCAAGTTACTTCCAATTATCCCCAAGCGGGTTTACCTGTGACTGGGTTTGAAATTCACCAAGGGCGCTCGCGCATAGAAAACCCAGCAGATCAAAAATCCTGTCAACCTCTATTTGATGATGCTAATTTAGGGTTAGTAGATAGTTGCCAATCGGTTTGGGGAACTTATCTACATGGAATTTTTGATAATGGTCCTTGGCGACGGGCTTGGGTAAATCGTCTCCGTCAACAACGGGGGTTGAAATCTTTACCCACAGGTGTGGCTAACTACAAAGAACAGCGGGAACAAATGTTAGATTCTTTAGCTACTCAAATTGAAGAGCATTTAGACTTAACACCGTTTATATAGATTAAGATGTTTTTCATTTCATCGGATTTGAGTTAAATCAATAAAAAGTTAAATAACCCCCCTTGTATTTTTATAAATGGGGGGTAATTTTTGATTCGTACTTAAGTTTGGCAACGGGGGATTTAAAACCGTGACGTACTCCACACACTCCCTTTCAGGTGAGTGTGGGCTTCTCAGTGACTCCTCTATGAGGACATTAACTGAGCTTTAAGACCGTGCGCCCCACGGTTCTTTGGTTTTGAGATTTGTTTTTTGTTTTGTAGGCTGC
>NZ_JAQMSE010000022.1:0-35138 GCF_028330045.1 Aphanizomenon sp. CS-733/32 | reverse complement strand
GCAGCCTACAAAACAAAAAACAAATCTCAAAACCAAAGAACCGTGGGGCGCACGGTCTTAAAGCTCAGTTAATGTCCTCATAGAGGAGTCACTGAGAAGCCCACACTCACCTGAAAGGGAGTGTGTGGAGTACGTCACTTCTACCCATTGGAATAAGGTAGCTGTTGTCATGATTTATTTTTTTCGTTGACTATCAGCATCCCGAATTTTAATTTCTGAGGGTTTTGATTCATCCTTCTTCTTTTTCGTCAATTCCCAACTTCTGACGTAGTTCATTGATGCTTTGCGGTTTTAAAGTTCTGGCTTTCGCTCTTTCCAAAGCAGTTAAAAGACGTGCTGCATTTTTAGGCGATCGCAGTAAATGAGTTGTTTCTAATAAACTTGCTAATTCGTCAGCAGCAATAAGGGCGACATCCCTGGTTGCTAGGCTAGTTGAGCATACCCTGATAGGGTCAACAGAAACAGATATTCAAGTTGTTATTCCAGGGGATTTAGATATTTTACCAGGAATAAAAACAATTATTCCAGACTATACCAAAAAATTGATTTTGGTAACGATTACTCCTGAACAATATGATGAGTCAACTCAAGCTTCATCTTTTGAATTGAGTAATTTTAAGTTTGACCATGATCCAATTCTCTTAGAGCGAGAAGTCGTACATATTATGCAAGGTAATTATGTAGCTCCATGCAATAATCCTAAGTGCAAGAAAGTGTTTTCATCCCATGTTAAAATAACGATGAATAGTAGTCTTTGTCCAAAGTGTAAGCAAGAACGTTATAGATAAATTCTAAACATTATGCTCACGCTGACGTATTTGAAGTATTTTAAGCATAGATAACACGCAAAGAGTCTAATTCCTTCATGTCAGTAACAACTTTACGTAAAGTTTCACTGAAATAGAAAACTTCATAATTAGGTGCAAGTTCTTTTTGTAGTTGCTTCCACAAACTAATACCTTCTGCTTCAAAAGCCGCTTTAGCCTCTAAACTGGGAAAACCTGATGAATTAGGATCTTCCCAGTTTAATTTTGCATCATAAATATCTGCCCATTTTTCTAAGCGGCTAATTGTTTCTTTGCTGAGTAGCAGTGTTTGAGGGTCAATATCTCCAGCTTTATCATAACTAGCCCACCATAGTGGGTAGCATCCATAATCGGCCATGAGTTTGATTTTGTCTGCCATAGTGAGTTTACCAAGTTATAGAAGAATACGGTTCAGTTAAGGGTTTTTCAGATACTATTAGGTAACGAAATTTTAATGGTTTCAACCCGTTGTGATTTAGTTAACTGAACCGTATTGAGTTATGGGGAAGTTCTGGGGTTAGCCCCAACTATATATCCATTATTGCTTACAGTCACAGCTATATAATGAGTTTTGCCATTAAAATTAACTTCATAAATAGGGCGAGTTTTTCTTCTGTCTTGATAGCCAACTATTTTACCTTCTATTACTGCTGTAATAATTGCATCTGGTATTTGGTCTGCTTCTATTCCTTGACCCGCAAATTGTGAAGAATGTTCTTCTAATATGTGTTGAAGCCCTGCTTCAGATGTTCCTTTTTCTAAAAAGACAATTTTACCATCAGGAGTTTGAGCTATACTCTTTACCTCGTCTGGGGTGTGCTTAATCCCGTTTTCACGGAGTGCTGCTAAGAGTGCGACCTTATCCTGCTGTTTATTTAATTCTGTCATTATAAGTAGTTTTAATAATTTTTAATAATAATCTTTATTGTCCTTTATAAATAGTAATTTGTCAAGTATTTTGGAAAAGAGATTAAGAGGTAAAGATCATCAATGAATCCTTACCCCTTAATCTTCTCAACCTACGCCCCTACAGACTCCTTAGCTGCGTACAAAACCTCAGCCGAGATATCTTTAAACCCACGTTCACGGGCAAACTTTTCAGTATTTCGCTTCACTTTTCCGCGCACAAAACCAGGAATTTTATTCAATTCTGCTTGTCCATCTTTTGTCCAATTCAAACCAGACTCCGCAGAAATTCCTTTGGTAATTACTTCCTTTGTATCGTGTCCACCAAAGATTTCTAAAAGGTGATCTTCCATTCCCAAAGTGAAGGAATTGTAGATTAAATCGGTGATTTGATTTGTGCCTTCATAACCCATAAATGGTTTGTAACCAATGGGGAAATTCTGAACGTGAATTGGTGCTGCAATGACACCGCAAGGAATATCCAAACGTTTACCAACGTGGCGTTCCATCTGTGTACCAAATATAGCAGCAGGTTCAACGCGAGCGATCGCATCCCCAATTTCCCCATGATCATCGGTAATTAATACTTCATCGCAATATTCGCTCACCTGTTCTCTAAACCAGTCAGCATCATACTTGCAATAAGTACCCGCCCAAACTACATGAATCCCCATTTCCCGCGATAAAATCTTTGTCAAAGCCGCCGCATGGGTATTATCACCAAAAACCACCGCTTTCTTCCCTGTCAAGTTCTGACAGTCAATAGAACGGGAAAACCAAGCCGCTTGGGATACGTGCAGAGTTTGTTCATTAATGAAGTCTTCATAATTAACCTCAGCACCTTGAGCGTTAATTACCTGCTGAATTTTACGGATACATCTTGCAGTTTCTACCACACCCATCGGCGTAATATCTACGTAAGGAGTCCCGAATTGTTCTTCTAAATATTTAGCTGTGGTTAACCCCAGTTCTCGGTAAGGAATTAAGTTAAACCAAGCTTGAGGCATAGTTTTTAACTCATGAACCGACGCACCTTCAGGAATCACAGTATTTACCTGAATTCCCAAATCAGTCATTAATCGCTTCAGTTCGGTAACATCGTGGTTATTGTGGAAACCCAGCGTGGAAACTCCGATAATGTTAACTGAGGGTTTGACTGTTTTCTCTGCTGGTAATTCCCCCCGCTTCCGGGCTTTATCAATGTAATATTGGACGATTTGTTGTAGAGTGCGATCTGCGGCTTGTAATTCGTTGTAGCGGTAATGGTTCACGTCCGCCAGCATTACGTCCCCTTTTGCTTCCAACTGCGCCCTTTCCACAAAGTTGTGTAAGTCTTCTTGCAAAATGCTGGAAGTGCAGGTAGGAGTTAAAACAATTAAATCTGGGTGTTCTTCCGCGTCTTTGCGGGTGATGTTGTCTACCACCTTTTCTTGAGAACCACGCGCTAAAACGTTTCTGTCAACAACGCTGGTTGTAACTGGGGTAAAGTTTCTCTCCCGCGATAGCATGGAACGCATAACGTTGAAGTAATCATCACCCAGGGGCGCGTGCATAATTGCATGAACGTTTTTAAAAGAACTCGCAATTCGCAAAGTTCCAATGTGAGCGGGGCCTGAATACATCCAGTAAGCCAATTTCATCCTGTGTTCTCCCTTGACAAGTCAAATAACTATAAGTGCTTGATTATTAAATCGTTTCTGATTTTCTCAAACCTAACCGCTATGAACAAATAAGGTTTGTTGCGAGGTTATTTGATGTGGGAGACAGTGAAACCTAGTTGCTGACTGGGTTATGGCTGCTAATTTAAACAATATTTATGTTGTTTAAGTCAATAAATCTTAATGATTTGCAAAATATTTGGATCAAAATTTCCCAAACTATTTTACTGAGTTTTGTATGGTCCGAGAAATCTCTCTCCGTTAAAATGAATTAAATGATCTGGTTGGTCTGCTACCCAAACTTCTGTTTCCCAAGAAATCTCAGCTAAATATCGAGTCATTTCCTTGCGACTGGGAAAAGCAGTCATAAAAACTAACCCCTTACTACTAGACTGAAATAGTTGTTTTAATTCATTGTGTCGTTTTAAATTCACAGGTCCATGACTGGTGACAGCTTCTATTAATATTAGCCAGTCCTGTTGTTGATAATAAACTACAACATCTGGCATTTTACCATGAGGATCTAAATCAATTCCTATTTCTCTAAACTTTTGAATTTCATTAATAATGAACTTATCCCTCGCATCACTGACATAAAGAACCAAACCTCCTGGTGTAAATCTGGGACAAAAATTTTCACAAATGTCTTTGATTAAATTATTTTGTCCACCTGATGATAGATAAATTGCTTGTCCATTGGGTAAAGTAACGGGAATTGTGGGGATATTTCGAGTTCTATCCTGCAATAAATTCTTGACAGAAATAGTATAATTACGACGAGATTCTTTCCACTGATCAGAACCATAAGATTGTATCAGTAAAAGTGCTTGTTGCTGAAGTTGATAACACCATTTAGGACTATTAGTTGGTCGTTCTGGTTGATCTGGATTTTCCACAACTAAACCCATTTGTACAAACTGGTGCATTGTTTGTCTTCTCACTGTTTCCCGTGTATTTGGTGCGTATTGTTTTCCATAAAAATCACGAAACCAATCCATCATTTCAGTAATTCTGCGTTTGGGTGTTGTTGCTTGATTCCAAGCAGTTTCCGGTCGAATATCTGCTAATGCAAGTAAGCAAAGTGCCGATCTTTCGTTTTGCTGTTCTTTCGGTGCAGAAATTTCTTTAAGAATAGTTAGTGCTTCTTGAATACGTTTACTAGCGTGAATTGTGTTGATTGTTTCACTCATAATTGATAGATTCTGATGTACAAGTTGATCAATTTGATTTTGATCAAACGCAGATTCATGAATTTGTGTTCCTAGTTTTATTAAATCATTTTTACAGGGGTATTTAATTTTTCGTAAGTCTGTAGCATTAACTTGTGTGTTACCACTAAACAGGCGAAAGTATTGATCAAATAAAGTTGAATTGAGAAATGCTGCTAAACCTTTTGCTAGGTCGGGATTCATTCCCTTTCCCCTAGCATGATAATAGTTAAGATGATTTTCTATACCCAGTGCAGATGAATCTATGGGGAAAGATACAGCAGCAACAATACGGCGTTTTTCTTCCTTTGCAGAAAACCGTTTGATTACAACATAACAACCCGATGGAATTAACCATTTTTGTGTTTCTTGATTCTTTTCAATAGCAATTGATTTTTTCGGTTTTGTGGGAGGAAATAAAACTTTTCCTGGTTTGATAGATTCTGGGTAAATTAAGGGAACTGTTTGATCATTTAAGGAATTTCTTAAAGATGATTTGAGACGAAAATCTACAACTGGACCGGTTGAAATTTCTAAACTAAGTTCTTCTAATGTAGATGGAAATTTATCCATTTGCACTTTTAAAGCATCTTCCAAAGAGTTGGTAAGAACATGGATAAACATTTCAGGATCATTTGTCTCAATAACTTGGTTATAGGGAACAAGTCTCATTTCCGAAAAACTATCTAATTCTTGTTCTGAATTAATACTTGTTTCTATAAATTTAGGTTTAGCTTCTGTTTTAGTAGCATGAAAAATAATATTTTCTTGTAAAACATTGTCTTCTGCAAAAGCTAATGAGCGACTTGTAAATATATGAATATTTTGCAGTGACATTTTTTCCAAAAAAGCTTGGCGAAAAGGACGGAAGTAACTACCATTGCAAAAGCTTCTGGGAGTAATTGCCACTATCTCTCCATTTTGAGAAAGTTGTAATATGGATAGCCAAACAAATGCACTATATAAATTTACCGTTTCAATTCCCAGCTTTGACAGTATTTTTCTCTCAATTGATTTACTGTTAATCTTTTTATAAGGTGGATTCATAATAGCATGAGTAAAGTTCTGAGCATAAGTATTAAAAAGTGGTAAATTATTTTCTGGAATACTTCCAATAAAGCTTTCATTCTGTAAACAATAATCTGCTTTAATCCCTCTATTTTTTAAGGCTTGACAACACTGATTAAGACATTCTTGCAGCGAGGGTATAAAGCTTGCTTCTACTTCATAAGCTGTGATAAAACAACTTTCAACTTGATTGGAATTTGTCAATAATCGCTCTACAAAAGCAGCAGTTAAAGACCCAACACCAGCACCAGGATCTAGTAAATTAATCTGACCTGATAAATTCTTAAATTGTCCTGCCATCAATCTCGCAACTGTCGCAGGAGTCATAAATTGACCCAATTCACTTCTTTGTTTTGGGTTTAATTTTGCAGATAAATTAAATCTATTTATATCTGTGGAGTCTGTTAAGAAATTTGTCATATTGTAGATAATAAAATTAGATAATGAAAATTGTGAATAATTTGCTATGATGCAGTCAGGGCTTCATTACTCATTACAACAATTATGGTGGAAATACCCTTTATTACTTCAACAATTCCTCCTTTAACACACGGAGATAAACTCACCCGTTATGAATTTGAACGGCGATATAATACAATATCTAAACCTAAAAAAGCTGAACTAATTGAAGGAATTGTTTATATTATGCCCGCTGCTCTGCGTTTTAGAAGTCATGGGCAACCTCATGGTCGAATCTTAACATGGCTTGGCAATTATGAAGTTTTAACTCCTGGTGTGGCATTAGGAGTTGAACCCACAGTGCGGTTAGACTTGGATAACGAACCTCAACCTGATGCAATTTTGATTATTATACCAGAAGTAGGTGGACAAACTCGAATCAGTGAGGATGATTATATTGAAGGTGCGCCGGAGTTGGTTATAGAAATTGCTGCTAGTAGTGCAGCTATTGACCTACATGACAAAAAACAAGCTTATCGTCGCAATGGAGTCAAAGAATATATTGTTTGGCAAGTTTTAGACCAAAAATTGAGTTGGTTTTCCTTACAAGAAGGTGAATATTTAGAATTAGCACCTAATCAAGAGGGAGTTTTACAAAGTCGGGTATTTCCAGGTTTATGGTTAGCGGTAAATGAATTATTAACAGGTAATATGCAAGTTGTGTTGAATGTTTTACAAGCTGGTTTACAGTCTGTAGAACACGCAGATTTTATAGAGAACTTAGGTAATTTGAAAAGCGATTAGAAATCACGGTTACACAGACGAAACCTACCTTGTCTTTTTTTCTGTTCTGTCGGAGTCAACATCCAAGGAAATTGGTTTTTATGCCTCTTGGGGATCTAATAGTAGCGGATGCAAACCCGTTTACACCCAAAACGCCAAATTTCTATAATCTTATAAAAAATCCTGAAAATCCTGAAATCCTGGATATCCTGATTCTGACAATTTCACCATCTATTTCCCCCTTTCCCGATGATTAGCAGCTTGTAATAATAAAGATTCAGCAAAAGAAATTGCTTCATTTGCTGATTTACCACCAGCTAACTGCGCCAATTCTTCCCGACGGGTAGTTAAATTATCTAAACTTGTTACTCTCACCACAGTTCGCTGTTCATCATTACTATTTCTGGCTTTATTAATAACTAATTTATCAACACGAAAATGACGATCTGCCATTGCTGCAACTAGAGGCTGATGAGTTACACATAATACCTGATGTCCTTGACTAAGTTGGTGCAATTTCTCTGCTATGGCTTGGGCAACTCTACCAGAAACCCCCACATCAATTTCATCAAATATCATTGTTCCCACTTCATTACCTTGATTAAAACAAGCTTTTAAAGCTAGTAAAAAACGGCTCATTTCTCCACCAGAAGCAATTTCTGTTAATGGTTGGATAGGTTCACCGGGGTTAGGACTGAACATAAAAGTAATTTTATCTGCACCTGTAGCTGCGGGGGTAATGGGGACGATTTCTACTTGAAATTTCACCTTATCCATTGCTAACGGCTTGAGTTCAGCTAATAACCGAGATTCTAAATTAGCCGCAGTTTGCTGACGTAATTGGGTTAATTGTTGACTAACTTGCTGGAGTTCCTGTAAATATAATTGTTCTTGTTGTTCTAAAGTTTCGATAGATTGTTCACTATTATTTAGTTCAGCTAATTCAGTTTGAATACGTTCATAATAAGAAATAGCTTCCGTGAGAGTTGGTCCATATTTGCGACAAATTTGTTTTAATTCCCGTATCCGTTCATCCAATTCTTCCAAGCGCTGGGGATCTGCTTCTAGTCCTTCTCCATAAGCATTAATTTGTCTCCCCACTTCCATCACCGCTGCGATCGCATCTCGCACCAATTCCAAGAGAGATTGTAATTGAGGATCATACTCCACCATGTGAGTTAATGTCATCTCTCCATCGGCTAATAAATCAGCAGCAGTGGGCGTTTCCTGATCATCTTGATACAAAGCTTGATAGACTTTGTAACTCATTTGTTGTAAATCCACAACATGATTGAGGCGTTCTCTTTCTTGATTTAATTGTTCCATTTCCTGGGCATCATCAAGATTAGCCGCACCCAATTCTTGTACTTGATATGTTAATAAATCTAACTGTTGCAGCCGTTCCCGTTCTGATGTGCGGCGTTTTTCTAGCGCTTGCCGGGCTTGTTGATATAGAATAAAAGCAGCGGCAACATTTTGGCGTTTTTGCAATAAAGTATCACCACCATATAAATCTAACCAATCTCGAACTTGGGCAGATTGTCCCACCTGTACCGTTTGTCCTTGTGCTGTAATTTCTACTAAACTGTTTCGTAATCCTGCCATTAAGGGGCGATTTACCAGCACTCCATTTACTCTTGATCTACTACGGATATTACTGCTAGTGGTGGCAATTTCCCGACTAATAATCACAGCATGATCATCGGTTAAATCAATTTCTTGTTCACTTAACCAAGCAGCTAGGGGCGGAGTAACGCTAAAAGTCGCCTCCACGATAGCGCGATTTGTGCCAGTGCGAATTACCCGACTAGAGACTTTACCACCCAAAACGGCATCAATAGCATCTAATATGATTGATTTTCCTGCGCCGGTTTCCCCTGTTAATACATTCAAACCTACACCAAAATCCAATTCCAGATGATCAATTAAGGCAAAATTTTCAATTCTTAAATATAGCAGCATTTAAATAATCCTTACTATTGCAGACTTCCCCGTTTTTATTGATTATGGCGTTGGTGAATGAAAGTATGAATTAGTCTCACGCAAAGGAGCAAAGGCGCAAAGGTGAAGATAGTTATGCTATGGGAAATAGAGTAATGGTTGTATCTCCACTTCCAGCCGCTAATATTTTACCATCTGGACTGAAAGTAATTGAGTAAATTACAGAATCAGTACATTTGACGCTAGAAATTTCCTCACCACTAGCGACTGACCATAATTTCACTGTTTTATCTTTACTAGCGCTCGCTAAAATCTGTCCATTAGGACTATATGCAACAGAACAAATATGATCAGAGTGTCCTGATAAAGTTTTAATTTCCTGACTAGTTTCTAGATTCCAAAGTTTAATAGTTTTGTCTTGACTACCACTAATTAAAATTTTTCCGTCGGGACTAAATGCTAGAGAAGTAATCCCTCCAAACCAATCAGAATGTCCTGTTAAGGTTTTCACTTTATTTTCAGCTAATTGTAAAATCTTGATAGTTTTATCATTACCACCTGCACCACTAGCTAATAGTTTACCGTCGGGACTAAAAGTTACAGATAAAACATCATCGGTATGACTTTTGAAGGAGTAAACTTCTTTTCCTGTTTCTAATGACCCTACCGAATTAATTCCTCTAGACCAAGAAGATTCTCCATGTCCTTCAAAGGTGCGATGTTGCTGAGTTGCTAAATCCCACAATTTAATGATTGTATCATCACTCCCACTTGCTAAAAATCTCCCATCTGGACTAAAAGCAACAGAAAGAACTTTATTTTCATGTCCTTTGAGAGTACCAACAAATACTAATTTTTCGGTGTTGTCATTTGATGAAGATGTGGTAGGAATTACTTCCAATGTTTCTTGATAATTATCTGATTCTTTTATACTTGATTCATTTCCTAACTGTGACGGGTTAAACCAAGTATTTAATTCCGTCAACACACCCAAGGTCTTCAACGATTCGTTAATAGAATTTCCAATAGAATCTAAGTTATTAATTCTGTTAATTTCTTCTCTTTCTTGACTTGCTGTTTCTGGTATTGGATTTGTTTGCGAATTTGATTTATTTTCAACCTGTAACGGTTGTACCAAAGCTGTAAATAAACTATCTAATTCTGTTAATCTATCTGTCAACCGTTGGTTAATAGAATCAAGGATATCATTATTTTTGGAAATTTCACTTGCTTGCTTTTCTTTAATTTCACCTATTGATTGGTTTTGTTCTAAAATTGTCTGATGTAATTTTTGTGTTGAATTATCAATTTCTGCAAATCGAGAATTAACAACTTCGATCTGTTGATGAATCTGAGTAAATTCCTGACTTTGATTTTCTTGATTATCCCGTAATTCTGCTAATTGTTGCTGACTGCTTTCATTGCCATTTTTGATAGAAGGTTCAATTTCTGCAAATCGAGAATTAAAGACCTGTAGCTGTCGATTAATTTGTGATAATTCAGTTTTCAATTCTGCCATGTTGCTGATATATTCATCTCTATCAACAGTAGAACTCAAACCTTCTAGAGAAACATCTAATTGCTGTAACCGATTATTGACTATTTGCATTTGTTGATTAATTGCATTAAATTCCGTACTCAATTTTTGCATTGATATTTGAATTTTCTGATCAACAATTTGACTAACTTCCTGTTTATAAACTTCAAGTTTTCCCAAACGTTCATTAATTGCCATCTCAATTGTTTGGTCAATAATTTGGCTGAGTTGTTGTCTCCAAGCTTCGATTTGTTCCAAACGTTGATTGGAGGTATTCATGGTTTTTTCTACTTGGTAAAATTCTTCAGTGATATTTTGCAAACTTGTTTGTAATTGCTCAATTTGTGATTGGGAATAATTAAACTTAGGACGATTAACTAAATTTAAAGCTACACTTAAACTCAGGGGAATAACTGCATAAACCACCTGTTGCGTCACTGTAGCTACTATTGTTCCCAAGATTGATAACCCCAAACATACATACTCGCTAACTTCTAGCAACTGACGATTATTCATGGTAACTGGTATTACTTGTCAAGTCGTGATTACTATATCACAAAACATAGTCAATAAAATTCAGAAAATAAAACTTTATACTCTTTGCGCCTCTGCGTCTCTGCGTGCAAAAAACGTGTTGTACTAGTAAAATCGTTGGCTTATTGATTACATTCTCAATAATCTTGAGAATTAACCGAGCATATTCTCAACAAACATAGAAATGTGATTTTTTTGCAGAAGAGAGATTTAAAAAACTTATTTTTCCCGACGTTGCTGATTAAGGGTATGAATTTTAGTCTCACGCAAAGGCGCAAAGACGCACTGAGGTTTGAGTTTTAAAGATTCAATTTGGGAATTTCATACCTCAATTCAGCAACGCCATTTTTCCCAACCAGTTAAACGTGCATATCTGCCTTTTGGAGATGTTCCTGATACACATTGGGCGATAAATGCGATTAAGAAAATTTATGAACCTGGATTTTATCTGTTCCCTATTCCCTGTTCCCTGTTCCCTTCTTTTGTAATGCTGATTCCATTTTGCCAAAGTTCATATTCACTGATATCAATATCCTCATTCCAAACTAACGCATAACCACCTGAATCAATGATAAAATTTCTAAAAAATGCCGGATTTTTTAAAGGAGAAAACATTGGGTTATCTAATAATTTAGAGATATCATATTTTTTTAGTTCGTTATTTGTAAACTTAATGATCAAGTTATGATCATCTATAGCTTGAGCAGAAACAATACGAGCAGGTTTCATCAAAACTCTCCATTATTTTAAAGGTGGCAGTTTATTAAACTCTTGGCTATTCCACATATTGAGCAGTTCTTTCTGATACAATGTAGCCCATTCTATTACCATTTTTTCAGCACGACTGGGTAAATCTCCTTCAATAATTTTTAAAGACTCAATACCAACTAAGGCATTATACTCACCGTAAACTGCATGAAAATGAGGAGGTGGGTGATCAGCAAAGAAAATTTTGATAACTATTCCATAAAACCGTGTAACTTCTGGCATAAAGATATAGGACTTACGCATTGACGAGGAGTATCATCTAGGAATGACACACTGTACAAATTAACCTTCCTTCCGCAATCCTAATTTTTAGATATAAGAACTTCCAGATTATATATCTTCACAATAACATAAAATTTCCAGATGTCAATACCCTAGTAAAATCGTTGGCTTATTGATTTCATTCTCAATAATCTTGAGAATTAACCGAGCATATTCTCAACAAACATAGAAATGTGATTTTTTTGCAGAAGAGAGATTTAAAAAACTTATCTGTCTGACTGCATTGCTAGAAAATTAGCAGTTATGACTTAAAAATTGCTAAATTAACAGAAGATGTAACTATCTCCTTAAATATGGTATCTACTCCCATAACATTCTCCGATATTCAAAATCATTGGTCCCGACCATTTATAGAAGCTTTAGCAGCACGGCGGATTATCAGCGGTTATCCTGATGGAACTTGTCGCCCCAATAACCCTGTAACTCGCGCTGAATTTGCTGCCATTATCGCTTCAGTTTTTTCCCAACCAGTTAAACGTGCATATGTGCCTTTTGGAGATGTTCCTGATACACATTGGGCAATAAACGCGATTAAGAAAGTTTATGAAACTGGATTTTTGACTGGTTATCCGAACAAGCGGTTTGGGATAGATGAAAGTATTGCTAAGGGTGATGCTTTAGTCTCAATGGTCAATGGTTTGGGAATTGCTGGTCAAGTTGACCTGGATTTAGTGAGTAAACTGGCAGAAATTTATCAAGATGGATCTTTAATTCCTTACTATGGAATTAATCAAATAGGTTTGGCGACTCGTGCTGGTTGGGTGGTGAATTATCCCAACGTCAAAATACTAAATTATAAAACAGCCGCTACTCGTGCAGATGTGGCAGTGATGGTTTATCAAGCTTTAGTGTATTTGGGAAAAGCGCAAAAAATTCCTTCTGACTATATTGTTGCAGCATCTATAACCACAACGATTCCTACACCTAAACCGACAACCTCCAAGACTGTTAAGGTAAATCATCGGCGAGAATTTCGAGGCGCTTGGGTTGCGACTGTGTGGAATAGTGATTGGCCTTCTAAGCCAGGACTGTCTGTGGAACAGCAAAAAGCGGAATTGGTGGCGATTATTAAACAGTTACAAGCTTTGAATTTCAACGCTTTAGTTTTGCAGGTGAGACCGGAAGGTGATGCTGTATATGCTTCTGACTTAGAACCTTGGAGTGCTTGGATAACAGGAACTCAGGGAAAAGCACCAAGTCCATTTTATGATCCTTTGGAGTTTGCGATCGCCCAATGTCATCAACGCAATATTGAATTACACGCTTGGTTTAATCCTTACCGCGCTAGAGCTAACAGTCAAGTTCCTAACGTTCGTCCTCACATTGCAGTTACAAATCCCGAAGTTGTTTATCAATGGGGTAGTCAACAATGGATGGACCCCGGTGCAAAAATCGTTCAAGACAGAGCATACAACGTCATTATTGATGTTGTCCGCCGTTATGATTTAGATGCAATTCATTTAGATGATTATTTTTACCCCTATCCCATATCTGGTAAACCTTTTCCCGATGATAAAACCTACGGAGCTTATAAAGCCAGTGGCGGTAAACTAAGTTTAGAAGATTGGCGACGGGAAAACGTTAATCAAATGGTATTGCGACTTTCCCAAGGAATCAAAGCCACCAAACCTCATGTGAAATTTGGAATTAGTCCTTTTGGTATTTATCGTTCTGGAGAACCTGCGGGAATTGTCGGGTTAGATGCCTATAATGTTCTCTATGCAGATTCTAAAAAATGGTTACAGCAAGGCTGGATAGATTATATTGCTCCTCAACTTTATTGGCGTACCGACCAAACCAAACAAGGTTATCAAACTTTGCTGAAATGGTGGACAGAAATTAATACCAAACAGCGTCATGTCTATGCAGGTAACAATCTCGGACAACTAGATGGGAAGGAATGGAAAAACAGCGAAATTGTCAAGCAGATTCAGATTTCTCGGAATTTAGCAGGTAGTTTATCTTTGGGTAATATCTTTTTCAGCATGACGGGTATTCAGGAAAATCGTCAAGGCATTGCTGACCAATTTAGAACCGATTATCCCACACCTGCCTTAGTTCCCACTATGTCATGGCAAAGTTCCATCACGCCACCACCTCCCAAAAATCTCAAGTTTATGGATGGAAAATTAAACTGGGAACCGGGAGATAATCAACCTGTGCGTTCTTGGACTCTGTATTTGCAAAATAACAATAATTGGATAATTCAACGCATTTTATCTGCTGGTACGACCTTTGCGACAGTCCCACCCGGAACTTATGCGGTATGTGCTGTGGATAGATTAGGGAATGAAAGTGAAGGTGTAACGATTACTGTAATTTGACTGATATTGTAGGGTGCGTTAATGATAGGAATGCTAATTGCCGAACCAATCAAAGATCCTGCTAAAATATTGATGATGATGGCAAAGCGAGCAACAACATTTTCAATACCAATAACACCGCTGCGAAAAACAAATGAGCAGATAACAGTAACTAAACTAACAACGAGATTGATAATAATTGCCGGAAGAGTGCGATAATTAAAAATCCTAATTAGTACAGGCAACCGAAACTCTGCACCCCCCAAACCGATTAACCCGCCAAGAACCCCCACCAAAGCACCCCAAGTAAACGCCCAAATATTTCGAATATTTCGCATCCCTATCTCCAAACTCACACTGTAAAAGCGGCATAATGACTACATCTACCACATCCCCAACTTCCTTAGATTTTTACTATCAGCAAATCAAGACAATTATTTTAGCGCGTCAAAACCCCATTACTGGTTTATTACCAGCGAGTACCGCTATTACTGCTCATGGAGATTATACGGATGCCTGGGTGCGAGATAATGTGTATAGTATTTTAGCAGTTTGGGGTTTAGCTTTAGCCTATCGCAAATTAGATCATGATGATGGGCGAACTTATGAACTAGAGCATAGTGTAGTCAAGCTAATGCGGGGGTTGTTGTTTTCTATGATGCGACAATCTCATAAAGTTGAAAAATTTAAACATACACAATCTCTATTAGATGGACTTCACGCCAAATATAATACAGCTACAGGTGATATAGTCGTCGGTGATGATGAATGGGGACATTTGCAGCTTGACGCGACATCTATATTTTTATTAATGTTGGCACAAATGACCGCCAGTGGATTATCAATTATTTTTACATTGGATGAAGTGAACTTTGTCCAAAACCTAGTTTATTATATTGGTCGAGCTTATAGAACACCGGATTTTGGTATTTGGGAACGGGGAAATAAAATTAATCATGGTAGTGCAGAATTAAACGCTAGTTCCTTGGGAATGGCTAAAGCAGCTTTAGAATCTATAAATGGATTAAACTTATTTGGTGTTCATGGTAGTCAAGCATCAGTAATTCATGTTTTACCAGATGAAATTGCTAGAGCCAGAATTACTTTAGAATCATTATTACCTAGAGAATCAGGTTCTAAAGAAATTGATGCCGCGTTATTAAGTATTATTAGTTATCCTGCTTTTGCGGTGAAAGATGAGCAGTTACGAGAACGCACCTTGAATGAAATTATTAGTAAACTTGAGGGAAAATATGGTTGTAAACGGTTTTTGCGAGATGGACATCAAACCGTTTTAGAAGACACAGAACGCCTCCACTATGAACCTGGTGAACTTAAACAATTTGAACATATTGAATGTGAATGGCCCTTATTTTTCACTTATTTAGTTCTTGATGGTTTATTTCGGGGTGAACAAGCACAAATTGAGAAATATCAGCAACTTTTAGAATCATTGTTGGTAGAACAGAATGGGTTACAGCTATTACCAGAAATTTATTATGTTCCTGAAGAAAATATAGAAGCTGAGAAATTAAATCCTCAGTCTCAGTTAAGATTACCAAATGAAAATATTCCTTTAGTTTGGGCGCAAAGCTTATATTATTTGGGTAAAATGTTAAGCGAAGGCTTAATCTCGTTGGGAGATATTGATCCTTTAGGAAGACATTTAAACGTCGGAAAACAGCGCAGTGCTTTAGTTCAAATTGCTTTAATAGCAGAAGATGAAGCTCTACAAACGCAATTAGAAATATATGGAATTGAAACTCAAACTCCTACCCAAGTTGCACCAATTCAAATTAGAAAATCCGAAGAACTTTCCCAAATTTATACGCAAATTGGCAGAAATGATCAATTGGGTTTAACGGGTCGTCCTTTGCGAAGACTGAGAAGTTTAACGATATCAAGATTCTTTCGGATTCGAGAGCAAACAGTTGTCTTTTTACCATCATTTCTAGATTCTCAACAGTTTTATTTAACTCTTGATTATCATTTTTTAGTAGATCAAATTAGAGGTGAATTGGCTTATATTCAAAAATACTGGAGTGATTTAGGTCGTCCGACTTTGACTTTAATGATTACTCGAACTATGCTAGAAACTGGTTCTGAAGCATTATTAGAATTAATGCAAGAACTCAAAGATGGTATTTGTAACGGAGTCAAGGTAAAATTAGGAAAACTCAATCAATTAATGCTGACAGCAGCAATTCAAAGAATTGATTTTTTGTCAGATGCACAATTCTCTCAATCCTCAGTTGCAAATCGGGGAATCCGTTGTTATTACCTGACTTCTCATTTAGAAAAAAGTTGGTCTTTGGGACATACCCAAGAATTCCAAATGGAATGCGAAACTAACTTAGATTTATTATTAAAATATTTGCGCTCATCAGAAAATATTTATGAGCAAATTGAATTACTGCAAACTTTAACTCGGTTACAGGGTTTAGAATTTGATACAGGCTATGCGGGTCCTACCCATGCTGTCACTGTAGCCGATTTACTTGATGAAGTTTATACTAAAGCCGGGGATTTAGGTTTGTGGGCGGTGGTGCGACGGGCTGCGGGTTTACGCCAAATGCTCGATATTGGCTTATCAGACGCGATAACGAGTATTTTGGTGCAAGGTAAGCAAATTGCAGTTGGGAGGGCTTATAGTCAAGCTTCTTTGATAGTTGTTCCTATATCTGGAAGTGAAATTACTGAGAAAATTAATAACTTTTGTCGTGAGGATATACGAGATAGAGTTTTAACCCAAGAAATTCTCATTTATCTTGGTGTATTAATCAAATCAGAACCAGAATTATTTCGGGGATTTCTGACATTAAGAGTCGGTTATTTGATTCTTTTAATTACTAGCGACATAGCCAGAGAATTCATCCTCACCCAAGATGAAGCTTATGAAAGATTAATGCAGCTATCACCTTTTGAAGTAAAAATGCGGTTGCGTCAAGTGTTAACTGGATACAGTGGGGTGAGTAGTTTATTACGTCAACAGGAATCATTGCACGTTAAACAAAAAGAAAGTGATATTGCTTGGGTTGTCCTACCTGTAATTAGTGAAGAAGCCGAAGTTCCTCCTGATGGTTGGCGGAGATTTCGTCAAGCAGAAGGGGCATTAAATCGCGTACCCAAAGACTTTTTTAAACAAGTTTGGCTATTAATGCAGCATTGCAAAGGTTTAGTTATTGGCGATAAATTGGAACGCCGAAATCGGTTAGAAAGTGAAATTATGCTTTCGGAAATGACAGCAGGAGAAAGAAATTTTGCTTTATTAGTTGAACATTTGCTGAATAAAATTGAAGCTCCAGAATATCGCCAAGTTAATGTAGAAGCCTTGATGGAATTGGCTGCAATCGTGGCTAATAACCCTAAGTTGCAAATTGAGGAATATATAGTTTTAGATGTGTTAATCGGTCACGCAGTCCGGTTAGCGTGGTTGGAAAATCATCCCCATCGTAGCAATTATTATGATGAAGATAAAGCCAGTGCATGGCCATCATTTTATAATAGTTCGCCCCAAGATTGCGCCAATTATATTTTGAAGGCGTTTAGATTCTTGACGGAGTTTGTCAAAGATGTTTAAACTCATTTTTAAGGTGAATTAAGATGAATAAGGTGACAAAACCAAAACTACCATTCAAGTTTTTATGAGTTTTCACGGGATTTTCCTTGGGGTGTGACAGTTGTGGGTGCAGAATGTGGGATACAGAGTATGGGAACGAGAAAAATGAGAAAGTGAGAACCGGACAAGGTAGTTAGGATATCAATTAATCGTGAAATTCAGATTTATGGGCGCAGGCCCTGCGCCGCTACTTTTGCTATTATAGCTGGTTAGACATCAATTAAAATGTTGCCTGCTTCCACTTTGATAGGATAGGTTGGTAGGGTTTTTTCCGAGGAAACCATTGACAGTAATTTACCAACTACGGGTGGGAAGGGACACCAAGTTTTTACTTCTCCATTACCCAAGTCAAATGCACTGCGGTGGAAGGGACAAACTATCGCCCCATCTTCAATTTTTCCTTTTTTCAAAGACATTTTTAAGTGAGGGCAGGTATCATCTACAGCATAAAGCTGATTTTCGTGGTTTAAGAGTAAGATCTTGCGATCGCCCACTTTGACTACTTCCCGCGCACCAGCAGTCAGTGCGTTAGCAGCTAAAACTTGAGTCCAAGCCATGAGATTCTCCTAATTTTAATAGACCTATTCTTAGTTTCTCGCAATTGTGTCCTATGCGATCGCTAATCATAAGTTACCAGTTTGCAGATGTTCCACCATTGACCCCTGTTATCTAGAAGGAAATCACAGTCTGATATTATCTTTTTGTATTATTCGGGCAACAATAGGACAAATTTTTCTGATGACGCTTTTGCCTATCGGATTGGGAATGGGAATGGGGCAGCTATTTCCCGAAATCGCCCGTCGTTTGGAAAAACTGACTAACCGCCTCGCAGTTGGTTTGCTGGCGCTAATTATACTCATGCTCATCATTCGTGAGTGGAACAGTATCCCCGAATTTATTCTCCAAGTTGGAGTTGCGGTTGTGCTGTTAAATGTGATCTCAATCTTGGCGGGATTTTATATTAGCAAGGTGTTTAAACTCAATCCTCCTCAACAAATCTGCATTGCCATCGAGGTTGGTATTCAGAATGGCACATTAGCGATCGCAATTACGGCTGGACTACTCAACAATCCTGATATGGCAGTACCGGCTGCGGTTTACAGTTTATTTATGTATGTAACCGGCTTTATTGCTATTAGTTACGGTAAAAAATTGGCTACAACCAACTCTATTCATTGAACATTTTCAAAATTACTAAACCAATCAATTTTGTAGGGGCAAACCCCCCGTGGTTGCCCCAAATACCGGGATAGGCACGGAGGCGCTACCCCTACATTAAATCCAAATATTTTATAACCAAAGCCAGTAGGGGCGCAGACCCTGCGCCCAAAATAGGGTTAACAAGTGCGTAAGGATAAACAGGATAAAGTATTTAATTAAGTCCTGGAAATCCTCAAATCCTGGACATCCTGATTCAGACAAATTACACAGAACTCAATTGTTTTTCTGCTACTTTGGCTTCTGGACTATCAGATTCAGAAGGTGGTACTAATTGCCAGAATTTAGGTAAGTATGATTCCCAATTAGCAATAATTTCCTGTGCCTTGGGTGAACCAGTTTTCCGGGCATGAGTTTGAATTAACTCATATAATTGGTTTACTCCCGCCTCACTGACAACCCGTTGCACTTTGACAATGGCATGATTGACAAAATCAGGGAAATTACTTACTTCATCAAGGAAATAAGCTAAACCGCCTGTCATACCTGCACCCACGTTGCGGCCTGCTTTACCCAGAACCACAATTACACCACCAGTCATATACTCGCAGCAGTGATCTCCAGCCCCTTCAATTACCGCTGTTCCTTTAGAGTTCCGCACCGCAAACCGTTCTCCAGCCAACCCATTGGCAAATAACGCCCCACCTGTTGCACCATAAAGGCAAGTATTCCCCACAATTACGTTTTGGGCTGGGTTGTAGGTGGCATTGGTTGGGGGCTTAATAATAATCTCCCCACCGTTCATACCTTTGCCTACATAGTCGTTAGCTTCACCAACTAGGGTGAGGGTGACACCATCGAGGTTAAATGCACCGAAGCTTTGCCCTACACTACCCTCGAAATTGAGGTTAATTTGCCCCTTAAAGCCGTCGTCACCGTATTTATGAGCGATCGCCCCAGTTAACCTTGCACCAACTGTTCTATCGGTATTTACAACCGGGAGGGTTTTACTAACTGTGCCATGATT
The DNA here is from genome assembly GCF_028330045.1 of Aphanizomenon sp. CS-733/32. Lineage (NCBI taxonomy): Bacteria > Bacillati > Cyanobacteriota > Cyanophyceae > Nostocales > Aphanizomenonaceae > Aphanizomenon > Aphanizomenon sp. CS-733/32. The sequence continues at coordinate 15,141 of NZ_JAQMSE010000022.1, read as the reverse complement.
GCCAATAGCAGCTTGAATATCGGCATCAGCTAGTAATTGATCATCTAAAACAGGTCCATTGCTATGAACCTTCTCATGTGTTAACCAACTGCGATTAACTTTCGCATCTGGTAGTTTAGTTAAACAATCTAAATTCAAAGCCTGGGTTTTATTCAATTTGATTTCAGAACGTACTGTTAATAAATCAGCCCTACCAATTACCTCTGATAAAGAACGATAGCCCAATTTAGCCAACAGACTCCGCACCTCTTCCGCAATGAAGTAGAAGAAGTTAACAACGTGTTCAGGAATGCCAGTAAAGCGTTTCCGCAGTTCTTCCTTCTGAGAAGCTACACCCACAGGACAATTATTAGTGTGGCAAATCCGCGCCATAATGCAGCCTTCCGCAATCATGGCTATGGAACCGAACCCAAACTCCTCTGCCCCCATTAACGCCCCAATCAGGACATCCCAGCCGCTTTTGAGACCACCATCTACACGCAAGATGACGCGATCGCGCAAACTGTTTTCCATCAATACCCGATGTACTTCCGTTAACCCCAATTCCCAAGGACTACCCGCGTGTTTAATTGAAGAAAGGGGTGATGCACCAGTACCGCCATCATGTCCCGAAATTTGGATAATATCGGCGTTAGCTTTAGCTACACCCGCCGCAATTGTGCCAATCCCGATTTCTGCCACTAATTTCACGGAAACTTGGGCTTTAGGGTTAATTTGGTGCAAGTCAAAAATTAACTGGGCTAAGTCTTCAATGGAATAAATATCATGGTGGGGTGGTGGTGAAATCAATGTGACACCGGGCTTAGAACGGCGCAACATGGCAATATAGGGGCTTACTTTCGGTCCAGGTAGTTGTCCACCTTCCCCTGGTTTTGCACCTTGGGCAATTTTAATTTCCAGTTGTTGGGCTGTAGCTAAGTATTGGGGCGTAACACCGAAGCGTCCTGATGCAATTTGTCTAATGGCACTTGCAGCCGTGTCACCATTTCGCAACCCATTGAGATGGGGGAGAGTAGGCGATTTACCGTTAGTATCCACATCTCTCAAAATATTGTAACGAACGGGATCTTCCCCACCTTCACCAGAATTAGATTTACCACCAATGCGATTCATAGCGATCGCTAAAGTTTCATGTGCCTCCCGGGATAACGCCCCTAAAGACATCCCACCCGTACAGAAACGCTTCACAATATCACTAACTGATTCTACCTCTTCTAGAGGAATTGACGAGCGCTCGCTATGGAAATCTAGCAAATCACGCAACGCCGTTACCGGACGATTGTGCAGATGTTGTTTATAAACTTCATAATGGTCATACTGCTTACCATTAACCGCCTTATGCAGCGACTTCGCCAATTCTGGGCTATTCATGTGGTATTCACCACCGGGACGGTATTGCACAAAACCTAAGTTTTCCAACTTCTTCGCCGTCAATTCCGGGAAAGCCTTACGGTGGAAAGATAACACCTCTTGCGCTAACTCACTCACACTTAAACCACCAATGCGGGAAGTTGTTCCCCGGAAACCCAAAGCCAACAAATCACCACCAATCCCAATAGCTTCAAATATTTGCGCCGCTTGATAGCTGGAAAGTAGAGAAATTCCCATCTTCGAGAGGATTTTCAGCAACCCAGATTCTACAGCTTTGCGATAATTTTCTACGGCTTGATCTAAAGTCAGTCTGGCGATTTTACCCCTTTCCATAAACTGTTGGGTTTTGGGTTCAGCCCACCAAGCGGTAACAGTATCTAGGGCCATGTAAGGACAAACTGCCCCCGCACCATAACCCAGCAAACAAGCAAAATGATGGGTACTCCAACATTGGGCTGTATCCACAATTAAGGATGTTTTCATCCGTAACCCTTCACGGATTAAGTGATGGTGAACCGCACCAATGGCTAATAAAGGAGGAATATAAGTATATTCTGCCGCAATCCCTGTATCTGTTCTGTCACTTAATATGAGAATCTTCGCACCAGCCCGCACCGATTCCGCAGCTTGTTCTTGCAAAGATTCCACAGCCGTTTTTAAACCATCTGGTCCTGTGGCTATGGGAAATAAAGTTGACAATTCAGCCGTTGCAAATCCTGACAACTTAATAGTTTCTAATTCTGTCTGAGTCAGGACGGGTGACTCCAATTTGAGTCTGCGGGCGTATTCTGGTTTAGGTTCTAATAAATTCCCCTTTTCACCCAACTCCACAGTTAAAGACATCACCAACTTTTCCCGTAATGGGTCAATGGCTGGGTTAGTAACTTGGGCAAATCGCTGTTTAAAATAGTCATACAGCAAATGGGGTTTTTCTGACAATACAGCCAAAGGAATATCATCCCCCATACAGAAAGTTGCTTCTGCACCGGTACTAGCCATAGGATGAATCACCATTTCTACATCTTCTATGGTGTAACCAAAGGCTATTTGCTGCTGTAATAACAGTTGCGTATCAATTTTCTCAGGAGTTGGTGATAAATGTCCATTGCCATTACTGAGGCTATGGTGTCCATTACCGTTACCATTAACTAATATATGGACTTTAACTAAGTTCCTCAATTCCAGACGGTGTTGTTGCAACCATTCCCCATAAGGATGTTGTTTAGCAATGCGCTGTTTAATCTCCCAGTTCTTTAAAATTTCCTGGTTGTTTAAATCCACCGCAATCATTTGTCCAGGTCCCAGTCTACCTTTTTCGAGAATGTTTTCTTCTGGGAAATCCACAACTCCAGCTTCGGAGGCAACAACAATATAATCATCTTTGGTAATGACATAACGCGCAGGTCTTAAACCATTACGATCTAATGTCGCTCCAACTTTTTTGCCATCGCTAAATACTAACAGCGCAGGTCCATCCCATGCTTCTTGCAAACCGCTGTAATATTCATAAAAATCCACAATTTCGGGATATTCAGCCAAGGAAGGTTGATTTTTGTAAGCTTCGGGAACCATCATCATTAACCCTTCTAAGGGGCTACGTCCCGATCGCACCAACAACTCTAGTACATTATCTAAAGTAGCGGAATCACTATTGTCAATGTTCACCACTGGCTTGAGTTCCTCAAACCTATCTTCCCAAATCGGATGACTCAAAGTAGCTTCCCGTGCCATCATCCAATTAATATTCCCCAACAGAGTATTAATTTCTCCATTATGACCTAATAGCCGCATAGGTTGGGCTAACGGCCATTTAGGCATAGTATTGGTACTAAAGCGGCGATGATATACCGCAAATGCCACTTTAAAAGCCGGATTTTTTAAGTCTTCGTAAAAATCCCCCAAAACAGCGGAACGCACCATGCCTTTATAAACAATTGTGCGACTAGACAAAGAACAAACATAGAAATCTTCAGAAATTTTTCTGCCCGCTTGCATAATTCGACGACGGGCAATGTACAATTCTCTTTCTAGCTCATCGCCGCTTTTATCAGCACAATAAATGATCACTTGTTCTATTTGCGGCTGATTTTCTTTTGCTTGTACCCCTAATACTTCAGGACGTACTGGAACTACTCGCCAGCCCAGAATAGTTAATTTTTCTTCTGCTGCTATTTGCTCAAATGCAGTTTTAGCAGCTTTGGCGGCTATTTTATCTTGGGGAAAAAATACCATCCCCACAGCCATATTACTCAACTTGGCAAAATCAATGCCATGATTGTTATCTTGTGCCAATAATTCCCAAGGAATCGCTGTTAATATCCCCGCACCATCTCCAGAATCTTGGTCAGCACTACAACCCCCTCTATGTTCTAAGCAAGTTAAAGCAGTTAAAGCTTTATCCAAAATTTCATGACTGGCAATATTTTGACGATGGGTAATAAACCCGACTCCACAAGCATCCCTTTCTTCTACTAACCATTTTTGCCCTGGATATGCATCTGAAAAATTAGTATCTGACACTGTAATTTGCTGACCCTGATTTGATGGTTGATGATTCATACTCTATTCCTGAAAATGGTGAGGTACAGATGTTGTTATTACTGCTAGAGGGAAATTTTCTCAGTTTTGGCACTGGATAAAAATATATACAGCAGGAGTCACAGAGTTAGGAGTCAGGAATAAAACTGGCTTGCTGTCCGGCTTTGAATTTAGATCCTGTACCTCATTAATCTGCAATCTGCTGTAATTACCAAAGTTTAGAGATAACAATCTTGGCTTGACTTTTAACCAAAGCTGTGCTACCAATGCCTATTTATTTTTTATTTGTTTAATGCACTGTAAAGACAAACTACCCTAATCCAGAAGAACCTGTAAATGCAACGGTTTTGAAGTTTGCAGTTTTTTGCTCACGGCTGATCACCATGCAAGCTATTCTTGTTCTTAGCTGATTACTGATAGCTCCCGAAAATTAGCCTATTTTCACTATATGCCCATTTGACAATTCCTAAAACATATCTATTTTTCCCTGTATTTTGGCTGTTTATTTATTATCAACCACAGGAACTTTAGATTTTAGATTCAAACCCCAAAACCTAAAATTTCAGAGATGAGGGTGTCCGAATTTGAGCTTTAACCCCCAACAATATCATAACAGTCTCCAATTAATCTGTATTATTTAAAACAATTGCGGTCAGTATTTTTAGCATGATAGCTGTTTGCTACTTTGAATAAGAGACAAAGACCCAGTTTAAATAGTATCACGAATATTTCTAAAAAAGGTAATTATTTTTTAAATTTTCTGATAAATTTTCGTTAGAGGATGTTTGAAAAGTTCATGGCGAATATAATTCGCTACTACACAAACGAAGTCCACCTATTCCTTCGGAACGCTACGCTAACGTGGACTAATGAAAAGTCAAGGTTTTTAACCCACGAAGGTGGGTTTTGCCTGTGTAGCCGCGATTTCTAATCGCTGGGTTTTGCATAATCACGTTCCCACATACCGAGTCAATGATTCTGAAAATACTGAATTCTGTATTACCGCTACTGTCAACAGCGCTGTGTTTGACTGCTACTTATGGGGCATTGGCTCAAGATACTCCTAGTTTACCAACGCCCGTTCCCAATGCGGTTAGTGCTGGTAATCAAATTATTCTCAATGGCCGGACTTTACCAGGTGCATGGTTACAGCCAACAACAACCACCGTTAGAGGACAAACTTATCTGAGTGATGGCGCACTTAAGCAACTGCTAGGAATAAATCTACTCAATAGTAGTAATCCTAGTAAACAACCAGTCCAATGGTTTTCTGGCTTGACAAATCCCCCCATTCTTAATACATATCTTAGTGGAGGATATCGCTATTTAGACATTACTCAATTAGCACTTAAAGGGGGATGGAAAATTCAAGCCAATGGCAATACCTTGGTAGTTGTTACTCCTCCTTCCCAACTCAAAAACATTCGCGTAGGTAAACAACCAAAAGGAGATAGGGTTGTTTTAGATTTGGATATGGCGACTCCTTGGCAAATTCGCCAAGAATTACCAGTTAAAAGAGTAGTAGATCCTGATGAGATTATCCCTAAATCTACCACACCACCCAATCGAGAATGGACTATCACCCTAGATGGTACTGCTGATCCGGCTTTAATACAACGCTATAACTCTCAACCTACTACACAACCAACTCCCCCATCAATAATTCAAAAAGTGGAATTAGTGAATAATCAAACAATTGTTCGTTTGAGTGTTCCCTTTGGTCTGTCTGTACAAGTTAGCACTATTCCCCAACCCAACCGCTTAGTGATAGATATTAGACCTGATGCAATGGTGGAAAAAACTATTACTTGGGTGCAGGGATTACAATGGCGACAGCAGTGGGTAACTTTAGGAACGGATCGCTTTCCTGTGGTTTGGTTAGATATTAATCCTCGTGCAATGGGATTAAGCATTAAGCCTATATTAACTAATCCGCAAACATTAACTGGTACAGCCCCTTTAATCCAAACTGCTCAAAATTACTTAGCAGTAGCCGCAATTAATGGTGGTTATTTTAACCGCAATAATAGATTACCTTTAGGGGCAATTCGGCAAGATAATCAATGGATATCCGGTCCAATTCTCAACCGAGGAGCGATCGCGTGGAATAATAACGGACAATTCTATTTTGGTCGCCTCACCCTCACAGAAACCCTCCTTACCAACAATAATAACCGTTTGCCTATTTCCCTACTTAATACTGGCTATGTTCAACGCGGTATCGCTCGTTATACTCCAGCCTGGGGAAATACTTACACACCTTTAGCTGATAATGAAACTATCGTAGTTGTCGAAAACAATCAAGTAACCAATCAGTTAGCAGGAGGTAAAAGTGGTATAACTACCATTCCCATTCCCGAAAATGGTTATCTCCTCATCTTCCGTAACCAGACTCCACAACTACCCATTGGTACAAAAATCTCCCTTACCAGCGCCACCACCACACCTGAATTTAGTCGCTACCCCCACATTATTGGTGCAGGTCCCCTATTAGTCCAAAATCGGCAAATAGTTCTAGATGGACCAGCAGAAACATTCAGCCCTGCTTTCATGACAAGTCAAGCAGTTCGCAGCAGTATTTGTACCACTTCCACAGGTAATCTTATGATTGCTGCTGTACATAGTCGGGCTGGTGGTGGTGGTCCAACTTTGGCAGAACAAGCAAAATTAATGCAAACAATGGGTTGTATTAATGCTTTAAATTTAGACGGTGGTAGTTCTACCAGTCTTTATTTAGGCGGTCAGTTAGTTGACCGTTCTCCTAACACAGCAGCCCGTGTTCACAATGGTATTGGGATTTTCATATCACCAAAAGCTGCTAGTCGCTAACAAAAATTCAGAGAATCCATTATTTTTTTGATGAAGACTTTATGTAGACAAATTAGTTTCCCCAAGGGACTTTCCCGTTCAATGGTGAGTTTTGCTATCTTTATCAAAGTGGCTAAATATTGTCCCTTTTCCATCAACTGTTCCCCCTAAAAACAGGTTTGTTATGTCTTCATCTGAGGTAACTATGGCTAAATTATCAGAAACTGCCCCAAATACTCTCACTCTGCAACCAACAATTAATTCTAGAAGTATTGCCGCTGGTGAGTTACGTCCTTGGGGTTCTTTCACAGTCTTAGAAGAAGGGCGCGGATATAAAATTAAACGAATTGAAGTAAAGCCTGGACATCGCCTCAGCTTACAAATGCACCACCACCGCAGTGAACACTGGATTGTTGTTTCCGGTACAGCTAAAGTAGTTTGTGGCGACAGAGAAATCTTATTAAGCAATAATCAATCAACCTATGTCCCCCAATGTACAACCCATCGGTTAGAAAATCCCGGTGTGATTCCCTTGGTTTTAATTGAAGTCCAAAATGGCGAATATCTCGGAGAAGATGATATTATTCGCTATCAAGATGATTATGCCCGTTCGGAAAAGTAGGCAGGGGAGCAGGGGGCAGGGGGCAGGGGAGAGAAATATTCTTTTGCAACGGACAACGGACAACGAACGACGAACAACTGACAACTGACTAATAAGAAAATTCCATGATTCATTTCAGTCCAACAGCCATTAATGAAATCGGGCGCTTAAAATCTCAACAACCATCAGATACCCTATTTCGCTTGCGAGTCAAATCTGGAGGTTGTGCTGATTTGTTTTATGATTTGGCTTTTGATGCAACAGTACAACCTCAAGATCAGGTTTTAGAGTTCCATGATATTCCCGTAATTATAGACCCAGAAAGCCTAAATTACATTAATGGGTTATCCATAGATTATTCAGAAGATTTGATGGGTGGGGGTTTTCGCTTTCACAACCCTCAAGCAACATCAATCTGTAGTTGTGGTAATTCTTTCTCTATTAGTCAGTAGTCATTGGTCACTGGTCAGTTGTCAGTTGTCATTGGGAGAATTCTTTCTCCCCCCTACTTCCCCTACTCCCCCAACTTCCCCTGTTCCCTATTCCCTCCTAAAATTGATTGACAGAAAATCAGGAAAAAAGATATAATCAGGATTTGTTAAAACTTAGATCATAAAGCAGCTTCACGCGCTGTAACTCATGCCAACAATACAGCAGCTAATACGTAGTGAACGCGAACTAGCGCGTCAGAAAACCAAGTCCCCTGCTCTGAAGCAATGTCCGCAACGTCGAGGCGTTTGCACCAGAGTATACACAACTACACCTAAAAAGCCTAACTCAGCACTCCGTAAGGTAGCCAGGGTAAGACTTACCTCTGGATTTGAAGTAACAGCTTACATCCCAGGTATCGGTCATAACTTACAAGAACACTCCGTAGTTATGATTCGTGGTGGTCGGGTCAAAGACTTGCCCGGAGTTAGATACCACATTATTCGTGGCACATTAGATACAGCCGGAGTTAAAGACCGGAAACAAGGCCGTTCCAAATATGGAACTAAGCTCCCAAAAGCAGGTAAAAAATAGGTAAGTGGCGGTTAATCGCGTCAAATACGGTTAATCGTCCTACCTGCCAACTGCATAAAAACCAGCAGTAACGAATTTTTTTAAGAAAATCAAACTGGATCTGGCATAAAAAAAAGTTGTATGAGTTTGGAGAGGATAATCTTGTAAACGATAACAGCACTTTAATCTAAATTTTAAAGTTGATCAAGTTGTCGTCTTCTGTGTCTGGTAGCAGATAACAAGTGAATTAATTCAGCCTCCTCTTAACTGACAGCGATAGCATGGCGCAAGCGATAAAGGAAAATGTAGGAAAAATCAGCGGCTAATTAAACCGCCTTTAGTTTCCTGTGTTCTGATAGCATATAATTTCGTGGTCAAATTCGGTATTCAAGGATGAAGTATGTCTCGTCGTGGTGTTAGTCAAAGGCGCGCAGTCCCGCCTGACTCAGTGTATAATAGTCGCTTGATCAGCATGATGATGCGACGGATAATGCGTCATGGCAAAAAATCAATTGCCGCAAGGATAGTTTATGACGCTTTGAAAACTATTGAAGAACGCACTGGTGGAAGTCCATTAGAAACTTTTGAAAAAGCAGTGCGTAACGCTACACCATTAGTAGAAGTAAAAGCTCGCCGAGTTGGTGGAGCAACCTACCAAGTACCAATGGAAGTACGTACAGATCGCGGTACTACCCTAGCATTGCGGTGGTTGGTGCAGTATTCTCGCCAACGTCCAGGAAGAACTATGGCTGGGAGACTAGCTAATGAGTTAATGGATGCTGCGAATGAAACTGGTAGTGCTATTCGTAAGCGCGAAGAAACACACCGGATGGCAGAAGCAAACAAAGCGTTTGCACATTATCGTTACTAACTAGAAAAACGATATATCGTCTTCTCGTGTGCGGTATATCGTAGAATTTATAGCTAATGCCCAAAGATTGGCAAGTATCTGACTGGTACATATAGCACAGCGTCAATAAACCAACCATTTCCAAAAGCCAAAAAGCCTATACAGTCTTAATTTTGACTTTTGATTTTTGACTTTTGACTTCCGCTCTGCGGTACTAGGCTCACAAAAAAAAGACGGTTTTCCGTAAAAGTATAGAATCTTAACAAAGAGTAATATACGAGATATCATGAGGCGACAACGTTAGGAGGTAACTGTGGCACGCACGAACCCGCTAGAGAAAGTACGCAATATCGGTATTGCGGCGCATATAGATGCGGGCAAAACAACGACAACAGAGAGAATATTATTTTACTCTGGGATCATTCATAAGATTGGCGAAGTTCACGAAGGAACTGCTGTTACAGACTGGATGGAACAAGAACGGGAGCGGGGAATTACCATCACTGCTGCTGCGATTAGTACCAGTTGGAATGATCATCAAATTAACATTATTGATACTCCAGGTCACGTAGATTTCACTATTGAAGTTGAACGTTCCATGCGAGTATTAGATGGTGTAATCGCTGTATTTTGTTCCGTAGGTGGTGTCCAACCACAATCAGAAACAGTATGGCGACAAGCAGACCGCTATAAAGTACCTCGCATTGCCTTTATTAACAAGATGGATCGCACTGGTGCGAACTTCTATAAAGTGCATGACCAGATGTGCGATCGCTTGCGAGCTAACGCCATTGCTATTCAACTGCCCATCGGTAGTGAAACTGACTTTAAAGGGATTATAGACTTGGTGAAAATGTGTGCATATATGTACACAAACGATCAAGGAACTGATATCCAAACCACAGAAATCCCCGCCGACCTAGCCGAAAAAGCAGCCCAATACCGCATCAAGTTGGTAGAGGCAGTATCAGAAACTGATGACACGCTGATGAATAAGTACTTCGAGGGCGAAGAACTGACAGAAGCAGAAATCCGTGCTGCCCTTCGGAAAGGAACAATTGCTGGGACAATCGTACCAGTGCTTTGCGGTTCAGCCTTTAAGAACAAAGGCGTGCAATTGATGTTGGATGCGGTAATAGATTACCTACCATCACCACTGGAAGTTCCCCCAATTCAAGGCACATTACTCAACGGTGATCCCGTAGAACGTCATGCTGATGATGAAGAACCATTATCAGCTTTGGCATTTAAGATTATGGCTGATCCTTATGGTCGCCTCACCTTCGTTCGTGTTTATTCTGGGGTGCTGAAGAAAGGTAGTTACGTTCTTAACGTCAGCAAGAATAAAAAAGAACGAATTTCTCGGTTAGTGCTGATGAAAGCAGATGACCGACAAGACGTAGATGAACTACGGGCAGGTGATTTGGGTGCTGCTTTAGGATTAAAAGACACCTTGACAGGTGATACACTTTGTGATGAAGGTTCACCAGTGATTTTGGAATCCTTGTTTATTCCTGAGCCTGTGATCTCGGTAGCGGTTGAACCCAAAACCAAGAACGACATGGACAAGCTTTCCAAAGCTCTGCAATCTTTGAGTGAAGAAGACCCCACCTTCCGTGTGCGTGTTGATCCAGAAACCAACCAAACCGTAATTGCGGGCATGGGGGAATTGCACCTGGAAATTCTTGTAGATCGGATGTTACGAGAATTTAAAGTCGAAGCAAACGTTGGTGCGCCCCAAGTGGCTTACCGCGAAACCATTCGCAAAGCCGTCGAGAAAATTGATGGTAAATTTATCCGTCAGAGTGGTGGTAAGGGTCAGTATGGTCACGTGGTGATCAATTTAGAACCAGGTGAACCCGGTACAGGTTTTGTCTTTGTTTCTAAAATTGTCGGTGGGATCGTACCTAAAGAGTACATCGGACCGGCTGAACAGGGCATGAAAGAATGTTGTGAATCTGGTATTTTAGCTGGATATCCACTGATTGATATCAAAGCCACATTAATACATGGTTCTTACCATGATGTAGACTCTTCAGAAATGGCTTTCAAAATTGCTGGTTCTATGGCAATCAAGGAAGCGGCTGCCAAAGCCTCTCCTGTCCTCTTAGAGCCGATTATGAAAGTTGAAGTAGAAGTACCTGAAGATTACATTGGTAACGTGATTGGTGATTTAATCTCCCGTCGGGGACAGATTGAAAGCCAAAGCACTGAACAGGGATTGGCAAAAGTGGTATCGAAAGTTCCATTGGCAACCATGTTTGGTTATGCCACTGATATCCGGTCGAAAACCCAAGGTCGAGGTATCTTTACGATGGAGTTTAGTACATACGAGGAAGTACCTCGGAGTGTGGCTGAAACTATCATTGCCAAAAGTAAAGGGAACGCTTAATTAAAAAAGGAAACGATTATTCATGGCACGCGCAAAGTTTGAAAGAAATAAACCTCACGTTAATATCGGTACTGTTGGTCACGTTGACCATGGTAAAACTACTTTAACAGCAGCTATTACCATGACTTTGGCTGCTAATGGTCAAGCTACAGCTAAAGGTTACGATCAAATTGATAATGCACCCGAAGAAAAAGCACGGGGTATTACTATCAACACAGCCCACGTTGAGTATGAAACCGATAGCCGCCACTATGCTCACGTAGATTGTCCTGGACACGCTGACTATGTAAAAAACATGATCACTGGTGCAGCGCAAATGGATGGAGGCATCCTCGTAGTTGCTGCTACTGATGGTCCTATGCCCCAAACCCGTGAACACATCCTCTTGGCAAAACAAGTGGGTGTTCCTAGTCTGGTCGTCTTCTTGAACAAAGAAGATATGATGGATGACGAGGAATTGATGGAATTGGTAGAAATGGAATTGCGGGAACTATTGACCAGCTATGATTTTGATGGTGACAATATCCCCATTATCAAAGGTTCAGGTCTACAAGCTCTGCAAGCAATGACCGCTAATCCTAAAATTCAACGTGGCCAAGATAAGTGGGTAGATAAAATCTATGAATTGATGGATGCTGTAGATGCTTATATTCCTACTCCTGAGAGGGCTATAGACAAACCATTCTTGATGGCTGTAGAAGATGTGTTCACCATCACGGGTCGTGGGACTGTGGCTACTGGACGGATCGAACGCGGTAAAGTTAAGGTTAACGATAACGTGGAATTGATTGGTATTAGAGATACCCGTAGTACCACTGTTACCGGGATCGAGATGTTCAAGAAGAGTCTTGATGAAGGTATGGCTGGCGATAACGCTGGTGTACTACTACGCGGTATGAAAAAGGAAGACATTGAGCGCGGTATGGTAATCGCTAAACCAGGCTCAATTACACCTCACACTCAGTTTGAAGGCGAAGTTTACGTTTTAACTGAGAAAGAAGGTGGTCGGAAAACACCATTTTTTGCTGGTTATCGTCCTCAGTTCTATGTGCGGACAACTGATGTAACTGGTACAATCAAAGCCTTTACTGCTGATGATGGTACAGATGTGGAAATGGTTATGCCTGGCGATCGCATCAAGGTGACAGTAGAATTGATCAACCCGGTCGCTATTGAAGAAGGTATGCGCTTCGCTATTCGTGAAGGTGGCCGGACTATTGGTGCTGGCGTTGTTGCTAAGATATTGAAATAACACTCACGTTTTTGCTCTCATTTAAAAGGAGTGGAGATGAATCCTAAAATCTCTGCTCCTTTCTATTCCCATAAACAATTTTAAATTTTGGATTGGGGATGAAATTTAACATCTAACAATCTAAAATCTAAAGTCTAAAATTTACCGAACCTGGAAAACTAAACATGGCAACTCTACAACAGCAGAAGATTAGAATTCGCTTGAAGGCATTTGACCGACGTTTATTAGATACATCTTGCGAGAAGATTGTAGACACCGCTAACCGGACTAACGCCACAGCTATTGGACCGATTCCTTTACCAACAAAACGCAAGATATATTGCGTACTGCGATCGCCTCACGTAGATAAAGATTCCCGCGAACACTTTGAAACCCGCACCCATCGCCGGATTATTGACATTTACCAGCCTTCTTCTAAAACTATTGATGCACTCATGAAGCTAGATTTGCCTTCTGGTGTGGATATTGAAGTTAAGTTGTAAGTTTGTCATTGGTCAATAAATAAGATCCCCGACTTTTTAGAAAAGTCGGGGATCTGTTCTTTTCTTAATGATAAAATATAAATAAAGTACAGAGAAAGTCGGGAAGAATATAATATTTTAAGACTACAATTTATACTTAACTAACAATACTCACAATGACATCTTCTTCTAAAATTGCAGTGCGTGAACTACCTCTATTCCCATTACCAGAAGTGGTTTTATTTCCGACTAGACCATTACCTTTACATATTTTTGAGTTTCGCTACAGAATCATGATGAATACGATTTTGGAGAGCGATCGCCGATTTGGGGTATTGATGATTGATCCCACCAAGGGGACAATTGCTAATGTGGGTTGTTGTGCGGAAATTCTCCATTATCAGCGGCTACCTGATGACAGAATCAAGCTATTAGCTTTAGGACAACAAAGATTTCGGGTTTTAGAATATGTCCGCGAAAAGCCCTATCGCGTCGGTTTGGTAGAATGGATTGAAGACCAACCACCAGCTAAGGATTTACGTCCTTTAGCATCTGAGGTAGAACAACTGTTGCGAGATGTGGTGCGTCTTTCGTCCAAGTTAACAGAACAAGAGATTGAATTACCAAACGATTTACCAGATTTACCCACAGAACTATCTTATTGGATAGCGAGTAATCTCTATGGTGTTGCTCCCGAACAGCAAGCATTATTAGAAATCCAGGATACAGTTGCTCGTTTAGAACGAGAAGCGGAAATTCTCACTTCTACTCGTAATCATTTAGCAGCGCGTTCTGTGCTTAAAGATACCTTTAATGAGATGGGATAAACTTGCCAAAGACGACGGCAGAATGGGCTGACTTAGGGAAAATAGAATGTATACTGAAAACGGTTAATAGTTTAACCAAATATGAAACCCCTCTCCAAACCTCTCCCCGCAACGGGGAGAGGCTTTGAACTTGTTCTTTGTATGATAAAAACCTGAGTTGGATGTAAGAGAACCAGCTAAAAATGAGTATTCAAAAGGGTTAGAGGCTTTTCTGGAAAGAGCCTATATTCTCAATAAACCTTAATTATTGAGAAATTAATAGGAAACCATCCTAGATTTAAGTAAATTTTCATAACAAAATCTAAATTTATATTACGAATACTATTTGAATACAAACTCAAAGTACCTCAGATTAGGGACAATAGAAGAGGTTTAATTAAATACAAAGGTGTGGTTTGGTTGCGTTTTGGCGGATTAACTCCATGTAAAACTCTCAAGTTACCAACGACTTTACCGACGGAATTAAAATGTCAGTTAAGGCTAATCAAGCGCAATGGTAGATGGGAAATACATTACACAACTGACATCCAAAAAGCCGAAAAAAAGACCGAGGGTAAAATAATTGGATGTTACCGAGGTTATAAAGAAGTTTATGCCACATCATCTAACGATGGTGCTAGATTTTTAGGTAATGATTTTGGTAAAATCCAAACAGAAGAGACTGATTATAGAACAGCTAAACAAGTTAAACGCAACAAAATCAGGTCAGTTTTTAGCAAGTCTACGAAGAAAGGAAACAGTGCCAAAGCTGATAGAATCAAACGGAATAATCTTGGTAAAATCAAGTGGAATAATCGGGAAACATCCTTTAAAGTAGGATTCAAACAATAGTTTTTACAGCTACGCATGACTTGATGACAGATGCAATCAAGGTAGCTTTTGAAGATTTGACGGAGCAAATAAAACCCACATTCCGCACCCCAAACTGTCACAGATCAAAAAAGCCCTTAAAGTAGTACATAATAACTAAAGTCAATTCAAAAATTAAGATGCTTAATGAGAATAAATAGCATTAAAAGCGAAATGGTGTGATAAAGTG
>NZ_JAQMSE010000021.1:0-15509 GCF_028330045.1 Aphanizomenon sp. CS-733/32 | reverse complement strand
TTCGATATTTCTTAATTACTTGCTTATTTCAGATTTTAACCATGTTTCCCAATTCTACATCTACTGCAATTGCATCTTCATTTTGAGATCCAAGATAACGTCTTGGCATTTTGGTGATGAGGACAAATATTATTTTCTTATCTCCCCTACTTCTGGGGTTGATTTGGGAAATAATTATCTTGATAAATAAAAACCCTATATATATGGGCGCACACTTTTCCACCCATACCATTAGCATACCCGAAACTCGGAACACTGTCAAGCCCCCAAGCTGAAATCACCAAAACTCGTTACATTATTGATAATATTCTCAATAATCATGAGAATAGACCCCTGTTTATTGAGAAAGTTCTTTTTTATCAAAATCCCATACAAATGATCATGGTGGAATTTGTGGGCATGACAACCTACAATTGGGGAGAAAGGGAGAAAAATCGCAATATGTATTGCCCGTTTCCTCTTGCCTGGACATAAAGACAAACTTCCACACCAATCTACTGGCTATTATGTTTACCATTGACATTCAAGAACAACAATACAAAACCTACATCCTGTCTGATGAAACCGCTGGTACACAAATAGAAGTCGTCCCCGAAAGAGGTGGTATCATTACCCGTTGGCTGGTGCAAGGTCAAGAAATCTTCTATATGGACAGCGATCGCTTTACCCATCCTGATTTGAGTGTTAGAGGTGGCAATCCCATTTTGTTTCCTCTTTGCGGTAACTTACCTGATAATACTTACAGCGTTGACGGAAAACCGTATACTATTAAACAACATGGCTTTGCTCGTGAATTGCCTTGGACAGCAACAGCGCAAGATACTCAAGGTAACGCTAGTGTGACTGTAGTTCTTAGCAGTAATGAGGAAACAAAGGCAGTTTATCCGTTTGATTTTGAATTGGCTTTTACCTACGAACTCCAAGGTAATACCTTAGTAGTGCGTCAGGAATATAAAAATCTCTCATCTACACCCATGCCATTTTCCGCTGGTTTCCACCCTTATTTTCTCTGTGGTGACAAAAATCAGCTAGAAGTAGAACTTCCTTCTACAGGATATCAAGATAACAAAACCAAGGAATTTCACGCTTTTAACGGCAAATTTGATTTTAACCAAGATGAAATTGATTTTGCTTTTGGCGGACTAACCAGTAAATCAGCCACAGTCACAGATAACAGCCGTAAGTTGAAGCTAACCCTAGATTACGATGATTTCACTACCTGGCTAGTGTTTTGGACTGTCAAGGGCAAAGATTTCTACTGTTTAGAACCTTGGAGCGCCACCCGCAATGCTTTCAATACTGGTGAAAACCTGACTGTGTTAGCGCCGGGAGCTAGTTGTACTGCTGCTTTTCGGTTAACGGCAAGTTTTTTCTAGAGACCCCTTGACAAAACCATGGCTGTTGATGGTATATTGGTAAGGTTGGAAAAACAGCAAAAGGGTGGCTAACTCAACGGTAGAGTACTCGGCTTTTAACCGATTTGTTCCGGGTTCGAATCCCGGGCTACCCATTTTTAAGAGTGATCGCAAGGTTTTGGAAAATGCATTCTCAAAACAACACCTTGTCCATTTTCTGTAGGTTGGGTTAAGCGACAGCGTAACCCAGCGCTCATGTTGGGTTTCATGCTTCAACCCAACCTAGAAGTCAAGGCTTTTTCTAATTTGGACAAGGTATTGCAAAACAGTTGCATTTTTCGGCGTTGCTGAGTAAAAGTATGATTTTATTATGCCTACGGCACGCTGCGCGAACACGCAGAGACGCTCCAGGCGCAGAGAGTAAGAGTTTGAGAGATAGAATTTTCGACTTTCATACACCCATTAAAAACCTATCACTTTCTGAAATTTGAGACTATTCTGATCTCTTCCTGACTCGGTGACTCCTGACTACTTATCAGACAATTTGCATGACAACTAATGTCATATCATCGGTATTTCGTCTATCAGAACCAATAAATTGTTCAACTTGGTCAAAGAGATATTCGACAATTTCCTGGGGACTATTGCAATACTTACAGGCTGTTCTGAAGGATGTAACAAAATTATCTTCATCAAAGCGATCGCCTCCAGCCGCCGCTGCATCAGTTAAGCCATCAGTATAATAAATTACTGTATCTCCAACTTCTAACTGTGCCTGTGCATTTTCATATTCGCTATTGGCATCTAAACCAATTAACATCCCCAATGTATCCAATTGACTCACGGTTTTTGTGGCTGCGTGCCACCACAAGGGCGGATTATGGGCAGCATTACTATAGGATAAAATCCGCGTTTTCGGGTCATATTCGGAATAAAACATAGTCACAAAGCGGTGGGAATTTTCCAAATCCGCATACATAACCCGATTCAAATTTTGTAAAATTCCGGCTGGGGAGTTACCATGTAAGACTTCACCCCGCAACATTCCCCGCAACATCGTCATAATTAAACCTGCAGGAACGCCTTTACCCATGACATCCCCAATTACCAAACCCCAACTAGCATCTTCTGGAGATGCTTGTTGTTTGGGGTATAACTGGTTTTGATTAGTGGGAATAAAATCATAGTAATCACCACCAACTTGATTAGCTGGTTTACAACGGGCGGCTATTGATAACCCAGGAATATTGGGACATTGACGCGGTAAAAGTCGGCGTTGAATTTCTGCACCAATTTCTAACTCTTGGTCTAAACGTTCTTTTTTTCTTAATTCTACAGATAGTTCATCATTGTCAATTGCCACTGCTGTTTGGTCTGCTACTAACCGCACTAATTTTTGTCTAGTTTCTGTCCAACTATATTCAGGATCTCGACTCAAAACATATAGCCAACCTCGTTCTGTATGCTTGACTAAAATAGCTGTGCCAAAGATTTGTACATCTGGACCTAAAACAGCGTGCATTTGGTCATCTAGAATCCCTGTGGAAATAGCAGCAGCACCTGAATTAGCTAAAAGAGTAATTTGACTACTAGCAGTTTCTAAGGCTTTTCTAATATTTTTTCTTTGCTGAGTATCTTGCCAATGTAATTGTTCTAATCTAATTTGTCCGTTGGGTTTATAAAGAAAAAGTGCGCTACCTTCTGCATCTGTGACTCTGGTGGCCATGAGGGGAATCAGTTCCAAAAACTGATTTAAATTATTAAAGCTTCTGAGGGCAAATCCTAAAGAACTCAGCAAGTCTTGAATTTTATTTTGTTCTCGATGCAGCCTGGACACAAGTTCCTTGAGTGCCACTACAGGAGTGACATCTGTGGCGCTGCTATTGCTATCAGTAGGATGGGGGGGAAATTGTGACACAGGTTAATATTGCAGTTAAGAATAGCAAGTTTGTGATTCTTTATAAATACTCTTTCTTGATAAATTGTGAAATCATCATGGAACGAGATTCGTGATTTTAGCAAGAGTAGAAGAAATGTTGAAAGTAATTTTTTAAGTCTTGGTTAATGCTGAGAACATTTTTGATAAGCTGTTACGCAGCTAAATTTGATAACCATAATTTACTTGAACTTTGTAGTGCGGGCATCTTGCCCGCTAGAATTATACAAACTAAATGCACAACAGCTTAGTTAATTTTCCATGATGATCAGGTTTCTAATTTGTTAAAAATGAGTCTTGATAAATCAGTGATTTTTATGATTAATTAGCAGCCTCTAATTTTTTCATAACTGAATCAGTGCTTCATATATCTTGGGAAATAAAAATTCGTCACTAGCAAAGTTCTCTCTATTTGAGAGAGTAGAGATTCAGAATCATCCAACCAATAACCAGATGGATTTTTGGTGAATTAATTCATGGTTTTTGCGTTGTGGGGATTTTGGTCAAAATATAGATGTAATCATGCTTTTAATGAAAACTTATTTGATTATGGACTACAAACACTTAACCTATATACCATAAATTATTGAAATGTTTCCTTAGATAGATTTCTTTTCTGGAAAGATTTTGCCTATTTTTGTTCAATATTTCAAGATGTGTAATTTTATACTAGTGTTCTGACGGAGAAGGTGGCAGGAAATTAAGTTTTATTTTCAACATCTTAGCTGAATTTAGCAAAGCTTTGATTTGTAGTTTATGTTTTTCATATAAGCAATATTCAATAATATATATGCAATAATAAATTTGTTTGTATTAGCAATGGTGATAATTTAGCTGATTGAGAAATACTAATCCGAATATGCGGTGTTATTAGCTGCTTGTTTGACAGGGATTTGGATAATAAATTCAGTTCCTTTGCCAATATCAGAGAAACATTCTAATTTACCATGATGTTTTTCTGTGATGATTCGATAGCTAATAGCTATACCCATGTCCGTACCTTTACTTATTTCTTTGGTGGTAAAAAATGGATTAAAGATGCGATTTTTCACATTTTCTGGGATTCCGTTACCATTATCAGCGATCGCAATTTGTATCCATTTTTCATCTATAATCTTTGTTCTAATGATAATCTGATCCAGGTTGGAGTTACTTGCTGCTTTTTCTTCTAGTTCTAAATATTCTTCAGGGGTGTAAATATGTTTGCGAGTTTGTACTTGCATATTGTTTTCCTTAATTTGGTTTATTAATTGTAGATAGTTAATAGGAAAAGAATTTTTTCATTAATTAACTTCGCGCCTTATTTAATTAAAAATAAAATTTAATGCCTGTTTAATAATTAATTCTTGATCTACCATATTTTTTAGGGTTAATTCATCATAAATTCCGCCAAAAGCTTCTAAAGAAGCATTATCTAAAGCTCGATTATAAGCTTCTGGTAAAATTTCTTCTATTTCTTTTTTTTCCATGTAATATCCTCCAGACTTTCTGCGTTTGTTGATCCGCTCAATTGCATCAATAGCATTGCGGATGGAAACATCCCAAGAATGAGTTGTCCTTTTTTCTGCTTGTTGTTTAATTAAATGGACTAAAAGCACTACACAATAACTATAAATTTTATTGATTTTATCTTCTTTGCTCATTTCTTCCAATTCATCAATTAAAGATAGAGCCGCTTTTAGGTTGCCAGAAACCACTAATTCTCTGAGTTCTAGTAATTCTTCCATGATTTGCTCTCTCCTTGAAGTTGGCTATTTCTAGCATAACGCTATCAACGACAGATACACCACTAAGAATAACGGTTGTTGTCCAAATTTTACCAATTTCTGCTAGGTATGGGCGATATCGCAAGCTCTGACTTATCAGTTCGCTTCCCTATCCGCAGCAAGCACAATCACAACACATAAAATTCAGAAATTAAGCTCCCACGAAGAAGCCTTTGTCAAGTAAGATAAAATCAAAGGACTGTATAAAGGTAAAAATATGCAGCCAGAAGATTATTTTGAATTTTTAGATCCAGACGATATCCGCATTAAGGGTCATAGAATCGGTATTGATGATGTGATTGATTATTACTTACAAGGATACACACCTGAACAAATTCTGGAAGATTTGCCATCGCTAGATTTAGAAAAGATTCACGCTACTATTACCTACTATCTCCATAATCGTGGGGAAATAGATGCTTATATGTTGCGGTTGGCTAGGTGGAGGGAACAGCGTTATCAAGAAGCTGCTGCTAATCCCTCTCCAATGATACAGCGTTTGAGAGCAATCAAAGCGCAACGAGAACAGGAGCGGTTAAATCTTGTATGAAAATCCGTTTCTTGCTCGATGAAAACTTGTCACCAAAGCTAAAGTTTGCTGTTTTGCGTCTTAACCCAGCAATAGATATAGTTCGTGTGCGTGATCCAGATGCTCCCCTTCTAGGAACACTAGATCCAGAACTCCTGCGTTATCTGGAAGTATTTCAACGGTTATTGGTAACATACCAAACGTTTTATGAATTTTTCCTAATACGAATGTATGCTACAATAAAGCTCAGTTTAGTTCAATTCTAGCTTAAAAAAAATTGATATTACTACTGGAGGTAGATCAAATATGCTAAACCAGTCTATTCCCGAAATGACTTTACAGGATTTAGAATCCTTAATTAATAGAATTGTTGATGAAAAAATTAATCGAATAAATTTTGCTAAACATAACAAAATAGAACAGTCTGAACTTGTTAAAAACATACATATTTTTCAAGAAAGCTTAAAGCAAAAATATGGTGAATTTTCTGATTTGACAGAATTATTGCGAGAAGATAGAGACAGATGATCACAGATAAAGTCGTCATTGATAGTAGTGTAGCCATTAAATGGTTTATTGCTCAAGATTATTCATTAGAGGCAAATAAAATTCTTGATGCTTATCAATCACAACAAATTACCTTGATTGCTCCAGACTTAATTTATGCAGAAATTGGTAATATTGTTTGGAAAATACAGCGATTTCAAGGTTTAACAAATCAGGACGCTGAGATGATAATTGATTTATTTCAACAAATACAATTAAAAATATTCCCTGCCGATGAATTATTAAAAGATGCCTATCAGTTTGCAGTGAATTATCAAAGAACTGTCTACGATAGCCTTTACCTAGCTTTAAGCATTAGAGAAAACTGTAAATTTATCACTGCTGATGCAAAATTGTACAATGCTATTTATCCAAAAATACAAAATATTCAACTGATCAAAGATTGGATTTAAGTATGAGCGATCGCTCAAAACAGTTTATTTTCTCATCAACGATCCACTCTACTTGTTGATTCTTTTGATTAAATGAAGGTCATTCGATCATCTTATACGAAGTTGAATATTCAGTTCTCGCAGATATTGGTATATTTTTTAATTGAGCGATCGCATTTTGTGAGGTGTAGCTCATCGCTTCCCTCGCCGTAGCTCCCCTTAAACTTTCGCCAAGAGCGATCGCGCTTATTCCAGAAGTTATAAATTCCCTATGAAAAAATATTCTAAATGTAGGGTGCGTCAGTGGTACAAACCCTAACTACACCAAGAAATGATTTATCCCGACGCACCCTACTAACTAAGTTACGGAGACTGAAGTAAAAATTGCATATTAGCTTGTTGCGTTTCCACTTCTCTCAATCCCCCAGCAGGTATCTCAATAAGAGTAATCTCATTTCCTTTCTGCTTTAACTGCTGCGCTCTAGCTTTTTGGAAGGCGTTTGTGCCGCTAATCTGTGGTGCAAATTGTTTAATAACGCACTTCTCGTTAAGTTTGTCAATATCTGCCGCTAAATAGGTTTTGCCAAATCCCTCACCACCTAATGATTTAATCGGACGATAGCGGTTTCTCAATTTAATTAGGGGAACTCCACAGCTAGAACAGAATTGGGTGTATTCGGGAACCGACGGGTTATTACACTCTGGGTTGAGACAACATATCTGATTCATGGTTGTGCAGTGGTAGATACGTTTATGATTAAATATCTACTAATATACACGAAATACACTTAAATTGACAATTGACTGATTTTTCTCCCAGTAAGTAAGTATGCTAGAATTAAACCAGTTTAGTTAACAGACAATTTTGATATTATATAAATTGTAGTTAAAACAAACCTGATATTACCACTGGAGGTAAATCATAAATGCTAAACAATCAGTCTATTACCGAACTGACTTTACAGGATTTAGAATCCTTGATTAATAGAATTGTTGATGAAAAAATTAATCAGATTAATCTTGATCAAGATCACAAAATAGAACAAACTGAGATTGTTCAAAACATACACATTTTATCCGAAGATATTGAAAAATCTAATCCTTTTGTTCAGTTTGATGGTATTTTCAAAGACGATCCGCTTTTTGGTGAATCTTTAGAAGATATGGCTGCAAATCGCCGTGAATTAGATGCAGAAATAGCTGCTTATGAATCTTCTTTAGAGGAGAATAGAACAGCGTGAGCAGATATATTCTTGATACTAATATTGTGACTTTTTCTCAACAAAGTTCCTGATTTAAAAATGGAAGATTGGACGGTAAATCTATAGTTAAACTTTGATGGAATGAAGGACAAAGCCAAAAACTTCATCCTTCATATTTTTGACCAACTATTGCCATTTTCTATAATGTCCGCTTCTGTGTATTCGGGAAGATGATCATTTTCTAAACCTCTCATGGCCTGTTCAAGAGAAAATTGATTCCATTCTTGATTTTCTGTATTATTCCTATATGAGAACAGAGTATTATAAAGTGTTAGTCTTTCTTCTTGCAATACTTCTCGAACCATCTCCTTAATCAAGCCTTTTAGTTCTTGGGTTTCCATAATTTTACCTTTTATATCGTAAGTAATTATCCGAACTTGATATTATTCTTTATCGTCAAAATTCACATCTTGATAAATGTCTACTAAACTAATTTCAAAATCAAGATGTTGCAACTTAACAATATCATCTTCAGATTTATATTCCTGAATAACTTTTTCAATTGAACTAATAAAATGATAAAAACTGCGAGAGCGTGTATTTTCCAGATTTAAATAAGGTGCTATCATTCTTGATCCGTTTATCTTTTGGTATTCAGGTACAAGTGATTTCAGTTCTTTTGATGGACTTTCAAGATTATCAGGATTGCGGAACTTATTTTTATTTTGCTGTGATGAAAGATTGGTTTTATTATAAGCCTTTTCTACCGCTTCCAAATCAGCAATATACCAGCTTTCAATTTCACGACAAGCAATACGCACAATAGATTGAAATTTATTTGCTGCTTCGCATTTTTGTTGAAGATTTGTTTTAATAACTTGACAATCACCAGAATCTTGATCACGCAAAATAATGAATTTTGCATGAGGATTATTATATCCTTGAAGTTTTCGTGTTATCTGTTTTTCTAAATCTTGTTTACCTTCAAAAACAATATACCTAATAACTATATCTGATTCTAATATTAGCTGCGGCAAAATCCCTTCAATCATTGCTTTTGCAGATGGTTCTTCTAGTAAAAAAACAAGCTCTATCATAGCGGGTCTGCTCCCTCAAAAAACCCCTGTCTCCATAAATAACCAAGTTGATCACCTTCATTCATGTAAGTTGTGATTTGTTCATCATCACTCGCTCGTTTAACTATTGTATAACCTCTTTCTTTTTGTAACCAAAATACCTCTTCTAGTTCGCAACCATTTAAAAAATCAGGGGAATGAGTGGATACAAAAACTTGACCACCCTTGCGTGCATATTCTCGAAATTCTTCTGCAAGTTCATAAAGAAGTTTAGGATAAAGTTGATTTTCTGGTTCTTCCACACATAGCAAAGGATGAGGTTTTGGGTCATACAAAAGCACTAAATAAGCAAACATTTTGATAGTTCCATCAGAAACATATCTTGCTAAAAAAGGATCATGAAAATCACCATCTTTAAACCGCAGCAATACCCGTCCTTCCTCGGTAATTTTAGAATCAACTTCGCTAATACCTGGAACTCTCTGTTTTAGTTTTTCAATAATTTTCTGGAAAATAGCAGAATGTCTTTTATAGAGAAATTCCGTCACCATTGCCAAGTTTTCACCCTCTTTGGAAAGATGTTCTGCATAACTAGATTCCCGTTCTGGTCGCGCTTGTTGAATATGAAAATCGGAAATATGCCAATTTTCAATTAAATCACCAATTGCTTTACTTGCAGGGAATTTTTCAAATTGTGCTAAACCTTTTAAAGCCAGAATATCTGGTGATTTTAACTCGTGGTCTTCTCGTTTTAATTCTTTTTCATCTATAACCTGATCAGGTTCATTAATAACAGCTTGTCCTTTACCATTGGAGAAATCAATAAACCGCCAAGGCTGACCTTTACTCCCTCTTCGGTATTGAAGAATCTCTCTTTCTATGATAGGACGACCATCTTCTTCATTGATTTTCAAAGAATAAGTAATTAAGGGTGATTTATCAGCTAGACGGAATTTTAATTCAATTTCTATTGGTCCGGTTGAATTGCGGCTTCTTACTTCCTGAAATCCTCGACCTCCTCCTAATTTCGTGAGAGCAACATGAACATTATCGGTTAAAGCATCTTTGAGAAAACTGAACACATTAAAAAGTGTGGTTTTACCAGTACCATTTGCACCGACAAAAACGCACATTTTAGGAATCTTTTTAATTTCTACGTCTTTGAAAGCTTTAAAGTTTTTTAGATGGATACTTTCGATTTTCATAATTCTCCATTAAACATTTTTTTGAATAGATATCATTATTTATTCCCTATCTTCAAAATTAACATCTTGATAAATGTCAACTAAACTAAGTTTAAAATCAAGATATTGCAACTTA
Source organism: Aphanizomenon sp. CS-733/32 (assembly GCF_028330045.1). Lineage (NCBI taxonomy): Bacteria > Bacillati > Cyanobacteriota > Cyanophyceae > Nostocales > Aphanizomenonaceae > Aphanizomenon > Aphanizomenon sp. CS-733/32. The sequence goes on along the minus strand of NZ_JAQMSE010000021.1, from coordinate 5,387 downwards.
ACAATATCATCTTCAGATTTATATTCTCGAAAAATCCATTCTCCCTCATTAGTTTTGCTGTAGTGCATTACCTGATATTGATTTTGTTCTACTAAAACATATTCTTTAAATTGGGGAATAGAACGATAAAAAGTAAATTTATCCCCTTGATCATAATTTTTTGTAGACTTAGATAAAACCTCAACAATTAACAAAGGATTAGTCACAGTAGTATTATTTTTACTTGTATAACTAGCTTGACCATCAGTTACAATTACATCAGGATATGTATATTGTCTTAGTTGTGGTATCCATAAACGCATATCTCCCATAAAAACTTCATTGTTTTTGCGTCTCATAGCATATAGTAAAATCGCTGCAATAGCTAATGTAATTTTATTATGATTACCAGTTCCCCCAGTCATAGGAATAATTTCTCCATCCCGATATTCGCTTTTATAAACTGCTTTTTCTTCTAATTCTAAATATTCTTCAGGGGTGTAAATATGTTTGCGAGTTTGTACTTGCATATTGTTTTTCTTATTTGGTTAATTTCCCATATTAGCAGATCAAGAATACCATCTCCATAATCCTGTGGGAATAGGTGCTTATACGCTACCAAAGGTTTTATTAAGTTCTCTTAATCAGGATGTATGCCACAATAAGGCTCAGTTTAGTTAAATTCTACCTTAAAAGAAATTGATATTACCACTGGAGGTTGATGAAAAATGCTAAACCAATCTATTGCCGAAATGACTGTACAGGATTTAGAATCCTTGATTAGTAAAATTGTTGATGAAAGAATTAATCAGGGTAATTTTACTAAACGCAACAACATAGAAAAAACTGAAATTGTTCAAAAAATACATACCTTGCAAGAAAACTTAAAGCAAAAATATGGAGAGTTTTCTGATTTGACAGAATTATTGCGAGAAGATAGAGACAGATGATCACAGATAAAATTGTCATTGATAGCAGTGTAGCCATTAAATGGTTTATTGCTCAAGATTATTCATTAGAAGCAAATAAAATTCTTGATGCTTATCAAGCACAACAAATTACCTTGATTGCACCAGACTTAATTGATGCAGAAATTGGTAATATTGTTTGGAAAATACAGCGATTTCAAGGTTTAACAAATCAATCCATAGAATTAATTTATAGCATATTCCGTGAACTGGCGCATAAATGGAGAATGAAAACCAATGACAATATCTTGATTTGGTACTCCTTTCTTTACCAATTCTTCAGTAAAATCAATTTCTGTACCGTTGTATTGTAGCCAGATTTTACCTTGTTTAATATCAAAATGCAGCACACAACCATAAACTCGATGGTCATTTTCCCAGCCAACATTCACAATTTGGTAATGATCCTTTTCCGCATTTTTAAAGTTTAATCAAGCAGATTCCAGAATAAGTCCATTAATAATATCTTCTGGAGGGATTCCAGCTTGAATCAAAACAGGGGTTAATCCTTCCTCAAAATTATCATCTTCGATAACAATTTTACCCTCTAATAAACGAGCATGAAATAAAATAGTATTAGTCCAATTTTCCTTTTCCCAACCTGTCATAATAATCAAAAACTGGCCTGATTCTTTGTCACAAACTGGACTAATTTTAAGTTTTTGTAATCGGGGTTGTAGGCTAGATTCTTTTCTTAAAACTTGGGTTAAAATATCAGCATACCTTAGTGTGTTATCCATTGTAGAATTACCTCTTTTTTAGGATCATAAACAATTAAATTGATTTTGTTTCGTTTAATAACCATTTGAAAAATAGGCTTTTGAAAGTGTTTTAAATAAACAACCTGACTAATTCCGAGGAAAAGCTGTCGTTCAGGTTCTTGTAATTCTAAAGCCCATTTGTATAATTGAAGTTGTCCTATGGTTTTCTCTAATTCACTGATGACTGAAGGTGCATCAAAGTCTTTAATTTCAACGGCAATTTTACGATCTTCTTTTTCAGCACTAAAAAACTTCTCTGCTCCTAAATCAGCTTTGAGTAGTGTTTTTTCTAGTGTTAAAACTAAGGGATCATCGGTAATTTTCCAACCATCTTTTTCTAGGGTATGACGTAATGATAAGTGTAAATCGTCTCGTCTGGACATGATTAATAATTTTCCACCAGTGTTGAATGTTAGAAAAAAGCTCCAAAATTAGATTTGACCAAACGTTGCGATCGCTATACATTATTGTTCATGATTCTTTGTGCGATCGCCTCTCTTGCATTTTAACACTTCCTGACCATTTGTTGCCATTACATCATCACTTGTATAACTCGAATATCTAGATCCCCGACTTATTAGATAAGTCGGGGATCTGACGTTATTTACGCTTCATCTAAAGCTGCAATACCAGGTAAAACTTTACCTTCTAACAACTCTAAACTTGCACCACCACCGGTAGAAATGTGGCTCATTTGATCAGCCAAACCTACCTTTTCTACAGCCGCTACAGAGTCACCACCACCGATAATGGTAGTTGCGCCGTTTTTGCTGATATCTGCTAGAGTATGGGCGATCGCTTCTGTACCCACAGCAAATTTATCAAACTCAAACACACCCATTGGACCATTCCAAATTACAGTCTTACAATCAGCCAAAGCCGCTTGGAAAACCTTGACAGAATCAGGCCCAATATCTAAACCCATCCCATCGGCAGGGATATTGTCAATGCTGACAGTAGTAGCATTAGCATCAGGCGCAAACTTATCAGCCGAGACAATATCTGTAGGTAGCAACAAAGCCACACCCCGTTCTTTAGCTTTTGCTTCCAAAGACTTCGCCAATTCCAGTTTATCTTCTTCTACCAAAGACTTACCAACACTCAAACCACGGGCTTTATAGAAGGTGAAAATCATCCCACCGCCAATAATCAACTTGTCGCACTTTTCTAACAAAGTTTCAATCACACCGATTTTGCTAGAAACCTTAGAACCACCGATAATAGCGGCTAAAGGACGCTTAGGTTCTTCAATTGCACCTTGTAAATATTGCAATTCTTTTTCAACCAAATAACCAGCCACAGAAGGACTTAAAAACTTAGTTACACCCTCAGTAGAAGCGTGGGCGCGGTGTGCAGTTCCAAAGGCATCATTTACATAAAAATCAGCGTTTGCAGCCAATTTTTGAGCAAATTCGGGGTCGTTCTTTTCTTCTTCCGCGTAAAAGCGGACATTTTCTAACAATAGCACTTGGCCATTGTCCAAAGATGCAACTTTAGCAGCAACATCATCACCAATACAGTCATCAGTTTTGATAACTTCCTGTCCCAACAACGCAGAAAGACGTTTAGCGACGGGAGTTAAACGCAATTTTTCATCTACACCCTTGGGACGACCGAAATGGCTTGTTAAAATGACCTTAGCGCCCTTTTGGGTCAAATCTTGGATAGTTGGTAGCGCCGCCCGAATCCGAGTATCATCAGTAATGTTGCCTTGATCATCCACAGGCACATTAAAATCAACCCGTACTAAAGCGCGTTTTCCAGATATATCAGCCGCAGATAAACTTGCTAAACTTTTTTTAGACACAGTAAAACTCTCCTGATTACTTTTTTGTTATTGTCTTCAAAATATGACCATCAAAATTTTACCGGAGTGAGGGGCGCAGAGGTGAGATATGTTTAAAACAGTTCTATTTCCCATTGATCAAAGTCGAGAAGCCAGAGAGGCCGCTGATATAGTTGCCAATATTGTGCAAACCTATCGCAGCCGCTTAATTCTGTTGTCAGTCGTTGAAGAGCCAGACTCAGAAGCACCAGCTACCAGTCCTATGGTATCTCCAGAAGCAGTTGCCAAACTCCTAGAAAATGCCCAGGCTTTATTTTCTGAACAAGGAATCGTAGCCGAATTACTAGAAAGAGAAGGTAAACCAGCTTTTACTATTTGTGATGTTGCTGATGAAGTTGAAGCCAGTTTAATTATCATGGGCTGTCGAGGCATAGGATTAACGGATGAAGGCGCAACTGATAGCGTTACTACGCGGGTAATCAACCTTTCTCCCTGTCCAGTTTTGATTGTTCCTTGATTAAACATCGTGTGCCTGAATATGATATATCAGAGTATATGTCATAACAAGCCTCATCTGAACTTGCTAGGAACCCCCGTGGTTCCCCAAAATCACGGGGTAGGTACGGGAGTGCTACTCCTATATTAAATCCAAATCTTTTGTATAATTAATTTTGCTTGCCTACTTAGTGGAAACTGTTTCCTATTCCCTGTTCCCTTTTCCCTGCCTTCACAGATAACTGTTTCAGCAAACCCTACTTAGACAAGATAACTAGTATTCGGCACAATGGGAAACATGGCATATTCATACCAAGCTGTCCAGATAAAACTCCGAATCCAGCGTTGACGCTTCTCCAAACTTAATTCATACTCAAATGCACCAGAAGATTCATCAATAGAAGATAAATGGGAGTTACAACCACAGCCATGTTGATAAGTAAAACCATATTTAGATGCTATACTTTGCACCTTCATTTGCATTGCAAATACCTTACCTGCGTGTAGAATAGCATCCCACGAACGCTTATGTTCTATATCTCTGAGATCAAATCTTAAAGCCCGTTCTTCAAACACATGATCTCGATAAATTGGAGCTAAATGTACATGATAGAAACTAGCTGGTAAATCATATCCAAATTCATCAAACAGTTCCAAACCAATGCGAGCTACCTTGACCTCATTATTGTCCTCAGAACCTTTTGACTCACAATTATGCAAAACTGCCTCAAAGTTTGGATAGTTGTGAATCATAAAGTCATGACCATAAAACTCCAGAGTTTCCCCTGCCAGTTGCCCAAATAACTCAGAGAATGAAGGTATTAGACGAAATAACTGGGGGCGGTCATTAAATAAATCAACATCACCATATTGCAGTTTATATTGAAACAACTGTGCCATTTCCACATAGATTTGTGGATTACTAAATTTGACATTTGCCCTGCCCTTAGCAATATCCTGCCACACACTAGGTAATTGAGCAACAGTAACCGCATTTTCACCAACAATGACCGCAACGTTAGAGACTTCTTGAAGCTGCATATCGAATTTCCACAGAGAGTTTAATTAACTAATTTACTGCAAATAATCCCTTTTTTATCTTTTCAACATCATAAAAAATGTTTGACAGGCTGTCTTTTGACATTGAGCCAAAAATGTTCATTATAGATTTAGGAATACTCACTGCTTAGATATTTTTTAATCCCCGTTGTCAGTATATTTTTATAATTATCTCAAGACAAAAAAGCTAACAATTGCTAAGAGGATGTTTGAAAAGTTTTGAGGAGTCAAAATTTATGCCAATCGCCTGAGCATGATACGGATCATAGCTAGATAGATAAAAGTCTCTGATGTTTCAGGTAATAACTCGTAGTCTCTGACTAACCGACGACAACCCAT
>NZ_JAQMSE010000020.1:0-31526 GCF_028330045.1 Aphanizomenon sp. CS-733/32 | reverse complement strand
TGCAGCCTACAAAACAAAAAACAAATCTCAAAACCAAAGAACCGTGGGGCGCACGGTCTTAAAGCTCAGTTAATGTCCTCATAGAGGAGTCACTGAGAAGCCCACACTCACCTGAAAGGGAGTGTGTGGAGTACGTCACATGCGGTAATCAATCAAAGAGGGCGCAGTCCCTGCGCCCCTACCTCCTGACTCCTCCAAATTATGGTCCTGAAAAAACCGCTTCTTCGATGTCTTCTCGACTCAAGGAATATTTAAAGGAACGTTGTATATCTTGACGGTTTTCTCCTGATTGAAAATAGCGAACTGTAATTTGTTCAGTGTCTAACCAAAGTTCTGCTTCCCAACTAGATCGTTGGACACGCCAACAATGTAGTTGGGTATCGTCTTGTTGACAACCTTGGTTTTTTAGCCATAGTTCGATTTGTGGTAAAGAGTGACTATATAGGGGTGTATCAGAGGAAAGCATAAGCAATTTAATTCAAAGTTATTCGGCTATTTTAGAGGTGGGAAATTGAGTTTAACTGATTGCTTCTCCACGGAGAATGGCGATCGCCAGCGCTAACAGCATACAACCAACTATGGTTAACCCCAAAATAAATAATACAAATATTTCTCCAGAAGACAAGGGGCGATCGCTGGCATCCAGATACATTGATTTGGAAAAATCATACGGCTTATGCACGGGGTGGTTTAAGTCTGGTGGGACTTGAATGACACCAAACCGCGAATAGCCAATTTTTGCATCATAGTTTAAGCGCCGTTCTGGATTACTCAGGGTCGCGTAGGCTGTGTTAATTTGCTGAAATTGAGCCGTAGCAATATTAGCAGGTAATTCCGTCGTATCTGGATGATAGAGTTTGCTCAGTTCTCGATAAGCACGACGGATATCAATTACTGATGCTCCGGGATGGAGTCCTAGCAGGGAATAATAAGTAGTATTGCTGCTTTGTGGGACTTCCCCATGATGATTTACGTTTTTTTGAGTCACTTTGCTCAAATAAGTTTTTTTCTATTCTAAATCTCTTGGGTAGCTATAGCAGAAACAGCCACAAAACATCTTATAATATGTATTATTCAGCATTTTATTAGATGCGATGCAAACTAGAATTAATCTCCAAAATATCCAAACTCTTACCGATTTCAAACGTAACGCCAAAGACTACGTAGAAAAAATTAAGTTGACAAAATCCCCACTGGTGCTGACTGTCAATGGCAAAGCTGAGGTTGTAGTGCAGGAAGCACAAGAATTTCAACAGATGTTAGATCAACTGCAAAACCTTAAGGAAGAACTGCAAAAACTCAAATTAGCAGCTTTACGCAATGAAATAAACATTGGTATTCAGCAACTAGAAAATGGTGAGTACACTGAATATGATGAAGAGTCACTGACCAATTTTTTTGCCGATATTAAAGGGCGAGTCCAGAAAAATTTGGCTGATAGTGGTTCTGTATGAGTCAATTTCGGATTTCTAGCCAAGCAGCAAAAGATATTGAGAATATATGGAAATACGTGGCGCAAAATAACCCCAAAGCTGCTGATAAAATGTTTGATACATTGCGAACCACTTTTCCCACATTAGCCAAATTTCCGCAAATGGGTAAAGAACGTCCTGAACTAGCTACTTGTTTGCGAAGTTTCCCTGTAAACAGCTACTTAATTTTTTACCGAGTCATTGATCAAGGTATTGAAATTGTCCGTATCTTACATGGTTCACAAGATATAGAGGGAATTTTTCATAATTTAGAAAACACAGAAGATGAATAAATAGCCCTGGAATAAATAGAATCTGATATGAATTATCACTTGACAATTGATAGCTAACTGTGCAAAATTAATTGAATATTTTAAATGTTGGGTAACATACGTCAACCCAACCTACACAAAGCTTAAAACGTTTTCAATTAATTATGTATAAAAACAAGAATTTCACTTTCCAGTTAATATTGCTATTGCTGTGGATGGTAATTGGCACAATTTTACGCTTTACTAACTTAACTGCTAAACCATTGTGGATTGATGAATTTGCCACGTTGGTTTTTAGCTTGGGTAATTCTTTTCAAACAGTTCCCTTAAATCAAATCATTTCTGTTGATACTCTCTTGCAACCGCTACAACCTCATTCACATAAAGTGATTGGTGATGTAATCCATTCATTACTTAGAGAAGATACTCACCCCCCCTATATTTTATACTAGTAAATCTATGGGTGAAGCTATTTTCTAGCGAGGGTGGATTAGTTTCTCTATTTGCAGAACGTTCTTTTTCTGCTTTTTTAGGAGTAATTTCCATTCCCTGTACTTACGTTTTAGCTAGATTTAGTTTTCGTTCTCAATTAGTGGGACAATTAGCAGCAGCAATGATGACTATTTCGCCTTTTGGTATTTGTCTTGCTCAAGAAGCCCGTCATTATACTTTAGCAATTTTGTGGGTAATTGCTAGTATAGGCTGTTTGGTAATAGCTATTAACCAAATATTAAAACGCCAACCGTTATCTTTATGGTTGGTTCTAGTATGGATTGGGGTTAATAGTTTGGGTATTGCTACTCATTATTTTTTTATATTCACGCTTTTATCAATTGGCCTAACTATAGGAGTTATAGTTTGGCTATTGTGGAAAGAAAATCCAGATAATTATCCCACATCAAATATTATCAAATCTATTTTTACTACCTTACCTCTACATTTTTGGCAAAGAATTTCTCTGGTAGCTGGGGGAACATTGGCAGGGATATTAGTTTGGCTACCATCTATCTACCAAAATAGACAATATGGTGAGTTAAGTTCATGGTTAAAAATCAACGACGGTAATTGGTTGTCGTGGATTAACCCGCTATTTCAAGTTTTAGCTGCTTGGATACCAATGATATCTTTACTACCAGTGGAAGCTGCACAGCGAGAAGTGGTAATTATTTCTGCGGTATTGATGCTGATATTTTTAATTTGGGCAATTCCCATTTTATGGCGGGGCTTGCAATTTTATCAACAGCAATTAGATACTGCTAAAATAACTCAGGCTTTTATTGGGGTAGTTGCAGGAGTTAATTTATGCTTTTTTATGGTTACTTATTTATTTGGTACAGATTTAACACGCGCCCCTAGATATGCCTTTGCTTACTTTCCAGCGGTAATGGTTTTATTGGGTGCAAGTTTAGCATTTTCTTGGCGAAATTCTGATCAATTCAGTAAGTTTGGATTAAATGGTAAACAAACCGTAGCCATAATTCTGTTAATGGGTTTTTGTAGTGCTGTTACAGTTGTTTATGATTTGGGGTTTAAAAAAAGCTTTCGTCCGAATTTATTATTACCAGTTGTTGTTGAAAATTCTGGATCTTCCGTATTAATTGTAACTATTCATTCTGATTTTAACGAAACAGGAGAAATGATGGGTATTGCTTGGGAATTTAAGTTTTCTGATTTGCAAATCCAGCCATCTTTTTTATTACTTCATAATCATGATGATCCAACCTCTAATGTTTTGCCAAATACTATTCAGGATTTACCAAAACCATTGGATTTGTGGTTAGTCAATTTTGAACAAAAAATAGAGCTAAATCAATGTGTTCCTGATAGTAAATTATTGCCATCTGTTAATGGTTATGAGTATACACATTTACGTTGTTCTTGATTTTGTTATCAATATGTATTGAAATGTTGGGTTTCCTTGCTTGCGTCAACCCAACCTGCACAAAGTTTGTTATTTCATAAAATGTCAGGGTCAATATTCAATTCTCTGAGTTTGGCTGCTAAACGTTCTGCACGTTGAGTTGCTTCTTCTGCGAGTTGTGTTTGTTGTTCTGCGAGTTGTGTTTGCTGCTCTGCGAGTTTGGTCGCTTCTTCTGTGAGTTGGGCTTGTTGTTCTGCGAGTTGTGTTTGCTGCTCTGCGAGTTTGGTCGCTTCTTCTGTGAGTTGGGTTTGTTGTTCGGCTCGTTGGGTTGCTTGTACTCCATATTCTTCTGGTGTTAGCATTAACTGTCCTTCTGGCAGAAAATAACGCAATTTACCGTCATGGACACCCAAATATAAATTTAGCTGCTGACTCCATAATAAACCTTGAGAATTAGGTTCTATGGGTTGATATGTTCCCCCAAACAAGATAAAACCAGCAAATTCTAAATTTTGCGGATTAAACCAGAAGTATTCAGGTGTGCGGAAAATATCTTGATAAATTTGTTTTTTTAACCCTTTATCAGTGGATGCAGTAGAGGGGGAAAGCAATTCTATAATTAAGTTAGGATATTTACCATCTTCCTCCCAGACTACCCAATTATTTCTATCGCGGTTTTCTGTGTCCAGCACTAGGAAAAAATCTGGTCCACGAAAATCTTTAGTTTTAATTTGCCGAGGACTATAATAAATAGTCATGTTCCCGGCAACAAAATAGTCATTAATTTTATTTATATCTCGCCACCACCAATTGAGACATTGAATTAGTAGTAGCATTTGTTGTAGATGTAAAGATGATTCCAAAGGGGGTTCGTCACTTTCTAGATTACTTGGAGGAAATATTACATCTAAACCGGGTTCAATATTTTGGGTGACGGTCATAGCTGCAAGTTAGTGAGGGATCTATTTTTATGGTAACAGATACTCAAAAAAGTTGTCATCCTCATATTTTACTTACTGCCCATTATTGTGGAAAATTCAATTTCTCAGCCTCTCATTGTTAATGGTTACAAATATCAACATTTACGTTGTTCTTTTAATCCTGTTAATCCTTAAATCCTGGAAATCCTGATTCTGACAATTAAATTAAATCAGCGCGAGGTTTAAAAGTTTCTATTTCTCGCAATTTTTCATAAAGTTCCCGTTCTTGGGGAGTAATACTTTTGGGAGTTACTATCTGAATTTCTACTAATTGATCACCTCGTTGACCGTTTTCAACTGGGTAGCCTTTATTACCAAGTCGGAATCTTTGCCCAGACCGAACACCAGGGGGAATGGTCATCTTTACTGGACCATCAAGGGTAGGTGCTTCAACTTGTCCGCCCAATGTTGCTTCACTGGGAGTCACAGGGACTTGACAGAAAATATTAGCCCCTTCCAGCTTAAACAAAGGATGAGGATCAACGGTAATTTTTAAGTATAAATCACCACCACTAATTCCTTGATTTCGTAAGCGGATGGTTTGTCCTGTCACCATAGCTGGGGGCATAGTCACTTCGAGCGATCGCCCGTCCTCTAACCTTATTCTCTCATTCCCACCTTGATAAGCTTTTTCCAATGGTAAAGTTAATCTGGCTTCGATATCCCTGCGAGTGCTACGGGGTGGAGTATTGACCGTGTAGGCAACTTTAGTTCTAGGAGTGCGAAAGGGGTCGCTGGTGGTGGTATTTCCTGGAGTATTTTTGGGTTCTTTGCGGTTGCTGACACCAATTACTTGATTGACAAAACTTTCAAAATCGTTGAATTGGCTGGGGTCTACATCCTGACTAGAACGCCCGTTAGCGCGGTTATCCCAACCTTTTGGCTTGGGAGTTTGTTTATTGCCAGCAAAGCCGTTTTGTTGCCAATAGCGGCTAAATTGGTCATATTGCGATCGCCTGCTAGAATCAGAAAGGATTTCATAAGCCTCCCCAATGGTTTTAAATTTCTCCTCAGCTTCCTTATTCCCCGGATTCAGGTCAGGGTGATATTGTCTAGCTAACCGCCGATAAACCTTTTTAATTTCTTCGCTTGTGGCATCCTTAGAAACTCCTAAAATCTCGTAATAATCCCGAAAATTTTGCAAATTTTGCATAATCTGTTATTTAAATGTTTGTTGTCAGTTATCAGTTGTCAGTTGTCAGTTGTGCTTCTACTTATCACTGACACTGCAAATATTGAAAGTTAGATTTTAGACTGAAGATAGTTAATCCAAAATCCAAAATCCAAAATCTAAAATCGAATTATAACCAATCATCGTCATCATCCCAGTTATCCTGGTAGCTGGGGCGTTTGCTGCGAGTGGGACGACTTTCATAATTGGGAGAACGCCCTGTATTGCCATAATCTTTGTTAACACTGCGGCTAGATGAATCTCGTTGCCGATAATTACTTCTGTAAACATCCCTCTCCGGTTCTCTTTCTTTTTCACCCACAAAGATTTCCCGGATAGCGCCAAATAGATCCTCATCTTCATCCTCAGCATAATACTGACGGACTTCTCTATTCAGTTCATACAGAGCATCTTGTAAATCAGCATAAGCCTGATCAATTCCCCGATCTTCGTCAGCTTGTAAACTTTCCCGTAAATTCCGGCAAATATTATCAATGCGTTGACGACGGTTACGGGCAAATTGCATTCCCATTTCCAAGGCCACTTCTCGCAGTTGCCGTTCTGCTTGTAATATTAATGCTTCAGCACGGGTACGTTTTTCAACTCGTTCTTTCCGTTCTCTGTCAACATTAGCATATTTTTGGGCATCCTGAATCATCCGGTTAACTTCTGACTCACTCAAAGTCGAAGCGCCTTGAATAGTAATGCTTTGTTCTCTACCGGTAGTCCGATCTAGGGCTGTTACCTGGAGAATCCCATTAGCATCAATATCAAAGGATACCTGCACTTGGGGAATACCTCTGGGGGCTGGAGGAATACCATACAGTTTAAACCGTCCCAAGGATTTGTTATCTGCGGCCATATCCCTTTCGCCCTGAACCACATTAATTTCGACACTGTTTTGGTTATTTTCTGAAGTAGAAAAAATATCAGAACGACGGACTGGGATGGTTGTATTGCGGGGAATGAGTTTTTTCATTACACCGCCGATGGTTTCTAATCCCATAGATAGGGGTGTGACATCCAACAGGAGAACATCTTTAAGTTCACCAGCGAGAATACTGCCCTGAATAGCTGCACCCACAGCGACGACTTCATCAGGATTGACGTTTTCATTAGGTTCAATCCCAATTAAGTCTTGAACTAGCTGTTTCACCATTGGCATTCTCGTAGAACCACCAACGAGGACAACTTCCTCAATATCTACAGGAGAAAGTCCGGCATCTTTTAATGCCCGTTTGACTGGTGTTCTGATTCTACTCAATAAGTCTACACATAAACCTTCAAATTGCGATCGCGTCAGGCGAGTTTCCAGGTGTTTTGGACCATCCTCTGTGGCGGTAATGAAGGGTAAATTAATATCGGTGACACTGACGGCAGAAAGTTCAATCTTCGCCTTTTCTGCGGCTTCCATTAACCGTTGCAAAGCTTGGCGATCGCGTCTTAAGTCCACACCCTCTGCTTCTAAAAACTGTTCTGCCAACCAATCAACTACTTTTCTGTCAAAATCATTGCCACCAAGTTGAGTATCCCCACTAGTAGCTTTAACCTCGAATACCCCGTCACCCACCTCCAGTAAGGACACATCAAAAGTTCCCCCACCCAAGTCAAAAACGAGAATAGTTTCTGTGTAACCTCGATCTAATCCGTAAGCCAAAGATGCTGCCGTCGGTTCATTGAGAATCCGTAACACATCTAAACCTGCAATTCTACCCGCGTCACGGGTAGCTTGGCGTTGGGAATCATTAAAATAAGCCGGCACAGTAATTACAGCGCCAGTCACAGGTTCACCCAAATAACGACTAGCATCATCAGCTAATTTTTTCAACACCATCGCCGAAATTTCCTCTGGGGAAAATTCCTTATTTAAACGGGGACAGGCAACTTTAATATTGCCAACTTCATCTTTACGGATAGTGTAAGGTACGCGCTTTGAATCCGGGTTTAATTCGCCATACTTGCGCCCAATAAAGCGTTTTACCGCAAAAAAAGTATTTTGAGGATTGAGAACAGTTTGCCGCCTCGCCATTTGTCCTACAACCCTTTCACCCTCTTTACTAAAGCCAACTACGGAGGGGGTTGTTCGCATTCCTTCTGCATTGGCAATCACCACCGGCTTGCCACCCTCCATGACGGCGACTACTGAGTTGGTTGTACCCAAGTCGATGCCAACTACCTTGCCCATGCGTTACTCGTCTCCTGTTGCGTGTTTTATAAATTTATTATGGTATAATAAGACTGCTTTTAGTTTGGTGCTAAATCAGGTCAACAATCTAATAATATAATAGTCATTGAATTTAAAACAGCGGTTACAAAACCATCTTCAGGAAGTAGTGAGAGAACGTGATCCCTATATGGCGACTGCAGGACATTTCTTTGTTCAAGAATATATTCGCAAGCAGTTGGGACAATGGCGAAGTGTGGAAATCCACACCTTTAAAGTCAGGGGTAAAAGCTGCAAAAACCTAATTTTAAATTTACCCGGTTCAGTCGCAAACCAAAAGAGAGATTTACCACCTATTTTAATAGGCGCTCATTATGATGGTGTACCTGGGACAGTAGCGGCGGATGATAATGCGACAGGTGTGGCAGTTTTATTATAATTTGCCAGAAGTTTTGCCGAAACTCCCGCGAGATATCCTTTGCGGTTGGTGGCTTTTGATATGGAAGAATATGGTTTAGTGGGTAGCACTGATTATGCAGCTTTGTTACACGAACAAAAGCAACCTCTTCGCTTGATGATATATTTGAAAATGTTGGGATATCGAGATTCTACTCCTGGTTCTCAAAAGCTTATGAGGATATTGTTTTTGAGGAATTAGGATAAATTGTTTTGAAACTCGTTCCTGACTGGGCGCAAGTCCTGCGCCCCTACCTCCCCTTGACTTTTATCTCACAGAAAATGCCTCGCTAAAACGTCGAGTAATCGGTTCAATAATGAATGTTAAAACTGACTTTTTGCGAGTGACTATTTCGGCATTAGCCGCCATACCTGGATTGAATTCTACCTCTTGTCCACGTACATTCAAGGAATGTTTACTTAATTTAATTCTGGTAGGAAAAACCAAACCTAAGTCTTTATCAATTATGGCATTGGGACTGATTTGTAATACTTCACCGTCAACTACACCAAATTCTTGAAACGGGAAAGTGGCGATTTTAACCTTTGCTTTCATTCCCTGATTAATAAAACCAATATCACGGTTAAGAACTTTTACCTCTAGCAGCATTTCTTCTCCTTCCGGTAAAATTGATAATAGTTCTTCTCCAGATTGAACTGGACCTTTAGTAGCTTTAATTTTGTAAATTGTTCCAGCAACGGGGGCTTTAATAGTTTCTCCGTCTTTTTGTTGTTTGGCTTGTTCTAATTGACCGGCAACGGTAGCTAATTCTTCTTTGCGTTTATTAATTTGGGTGAGAATTTCACTTTGACGTTCTGAGGTTAATCGAATATTTTGATTTTTGGCTGTTTGATAAGCCTGTTCTGCTTGATTTATTTCTTGAAATTGGGCAGCAACATCTTTTTCTAAAGAGGCAATTTTATCTTTTGCTTCTGTTAAATTATTTTGATTTTTGGTAACTTCATCGGTATTTCTAACAATATCTGCATTGGCACGATTTAATCTTTCTTTAGCATCTAAATAATCAACTCTGGTTAAAGCACCTGGTTCAACTAAGGTACGAAGATTTTCTTCCCGTTGTTTAGCAATAGATAAATTATTATCTAACATAGAACGTAGACTTTTAACATTCTCTAAGTTTTTTTGCACATTGGTAAAACTGATTTTTGCATTGGCTAAATTTTCCTGTAAGCGACTCAAACGGACTTTGGCTTGATTGAGAATTGATTGTTGACGTTTGGCTTCTGCTGCTGCTGCTGCTTGTTTGGCTTTATAGTCTAATAACCGCGAGTTTAAGAGTTCATCTTGCAGGATTGTTCCCGCAGTTTTGCCTCCAGCACGTTCAGCTTGTAATCGTTGTAAATCATCTTCAATTAATTTACTAGATTTAGCTAGACGGTTGACATCTGTTTGCTGAAAATTGGGATCACGTTGAATGAGAATTTGATCTTTGGTGACGCGATCGCCTTCTTTCACTTTCACTGCTAAAATAGAACCATTACCCAAAGCTGTCACCGGTCTAACTTGGGTGGAAGCAATTAATTCTCCTGTGGCTGTGGCGACTTCATCAATTTCTGAAAAATGCGCCCAGGAAATTGTTCCAAAAATGATAAAACTAATTGTTCCTGCTAATAATCTTGTATAAAGTGGTGGTAATTCCTGGACTGCTTTGCCCAATTCATAGGATAATTGTTCTTCTGGTTTTGCAAATCTTTCTTTTGTTTGACGCGCTTGCACAGCATTTGCAGCTAGGGAAAATTTCATAATTTGTCAGTTTTCTAGAATTATTGAACGCAGATGAACGCAAATAAACGCAGATAAAGAGGGATAAATTCATGAATTTACTGATTCTGTGTAGCCTCACATAAAGTTGGTATGACTAAATGTTTAATAGTAATCTATGCCAATATAAAATATTGTTATGTAAGTCACTGAACATATCCAGATCCCCGACTTCTTAAAGAAGTCGGGGATCTATATTAATTATTCTGGTTATTTTGATAACATGATTGTTTTTAGGAAAATTATCTGTATTTATTCCTACAGTTAGAAGCACTTTTCTCTACAATATACGTTAATAAGCTAGTAGCTTACTAGATAGGAACGTAAAAAATTAACTCTATGATCTACCATAGCAATGCGATCGCCTCTCGTGAAGAGGGAAATTTTTCAGGTGTGGGTGGGCTTGATTTGTATTACCAAAGTTGGCATCCTAGAGGTGAAATCAAGGGAATTTTAGTCATAGTTCATGGACTCGGAGGACACAGCGGACTTTACAAGACGATAGTTGACCATTTGTTACCAAAAGAATATGCTATCTATGGCTGTGATTTACGCGGTCATGGGCGTTCATCTGGTCAAAGAGGTTACATCAATACCTGGGCTGAATTTCGTGATGACTTACAAATTTTCCTCAATTTAATTCAACAACAACAACCAGAATGCCCAATTTTTCTATTAGGACATAGCATGGGAGGAGTAATTGCCTTAGATTACACTCTTCGTTATGTCCAAGGTAAATCTGAGTTATCAGGTGTAATTGCTTTTGCACCCAGCATTGGTCGAGTAGGAGTACCCCTGAGTCGCATTGTTTTAGGTAAATTACTCTCCCAGGTGTGGCCCCGTTTTTCCTTGAATATTGGCTTGGATTTCAGCGCAGGTTCACGAGATCAGAAAATTTTAGATTCCTATACTCAAGATAAATTACGCCATACTCTCGCTACTGCTAGGTTATCTACAGAGTTTTTTGCCACAGTAGATTGGATTCATAATCATGCGAAAAAATGGCAAGTACCATTGTTAATTTTACATGGTGGTGCGGATAGAATTGCCTTGCCAGCAGGAAGTGAAATATTTTATCAAAATGTTATCTATCCAGATAAATTAAGAATTGAATATCCTGGAGGTTATCATGATTTACACTACGATATTAATTGTCTTCAAGTAATCACTGATTTAGTTAATTGGATGGATCAACATTTACCTGCTACGGTAGTTCCATTAGAATCAACTATCAGTAATGAATAATCAATATGAGAACCAGTGATTAAATTGTCAAACCCGCAGGGGTGGGGTTTCCCCGCCCTCGATTACTATTCCCTATTCCCTCTGAATTTCAATTAATCCGAAATAGATAAAAGCCAATCAGCACCAAAATAAAAATCATAGTTGTAGAATAGACAATTACATCTTTCACTAAAAAAGAAATCCAATCTTTTCTCAACTCCTGTTTAAACTTGAGTTCTCGTAATTTACGCTCAAGTTCTATATCTTGTTGATCAGGTAATCTAGTGTAAGGAATAATTTGGATATCATCAATAACTTCCTCTGTCGTGTCTGGATTTTGCCAATTATCCAATCCATGATGAGATTCAGGAGAAATAATTGGTAAATTATTCAAATTGCCGTTTTTAATCTCTTTTCTAATGACCTTTTTCGCAACTTTGACGATTATATCTTCTAAGTTTTTATCCGCCATATCTGGTAAAGTTACATCTTTTGAACAGGGGGACTAAAAATATTGACTAAAACTTGGACAAGGTTGTTTCTTTGACGACGAGTAAGTTTACTAATTGCCATGCGATCGCTAACTAAAGGATTTTGCTTTAAAATATCATTACCTGGATAACTATCAACATATATAGTCTCATTCGCATCCAAATAATCAGCCAAAGTCAGTTTCCAATCCAGGCGATAAATTGGGGATCTACCCTTATTATAAATATGATAGCGAATTAGGCGACTAGCCAAAGTATTTGTAGCCACAATTGTTCCAGTTGTTTTACTAACATATTGATTTTCTTGGGGAAAATCAGGAATTTGTTGATATACTTTTTGCCAGACATCGCTAGAAATAAATATTTGCGCTGTTGCGGGTGCAATATGCAATAAATTATTATTTCCTATTCCCAAAACAACTATTATCACCGTCATTAAAGTAATAATAAATGGTGAAAAAAATTGACCTCTTAAAAGTTTTTGCTGTTTCATTTGCATTATCCAAAATACCCCCAAACTTATAAGTAGGGCAACTAGAATTCGCTTCTACA
Organism: Aphanizomenon sp. CS-733/32; assembly: GCF_028330045.1. NCBI lineage: Bacteria > Bacillati > Cyanobacteriota > Cyanophyceae > Nostocales > Aphanizomenonaceae > Aphanizomenon > Aphanizomenon sp. CS-733/32. The sequence continues at coordinate 19,100 of NZ_JAQMSE010000020.1, read as the reverse complement.
CAGACAAAACCCACCTTTGTGGGTTAAACTTCTATGAGTCCACGAAGGTGGACTTTGCTTTTGTAGCCGCGAATTCTATTCGCCAGGATTTTTTAAATTACAATTCACCGATAATTTCTGGCTGATTTAATTCATCAGACATTTCAATAATAGCTCTGAGTACAGGCTTCATGATAGAATCTTCGTTATTTTCAAAGTCTTCATAACGTCGCCGTTTAGCACGATTTGCCACCTGTACAGTAATGCGATAGCGGTTTGACGCAGCACTAATTAATTCTTCTGCACGGTGCATGATTTGAGACTGAGTTGTCTCGAATTTGGAACGCTTAAGCATAATTGATGACTCTGGAGATTCTATCCTAGTTTACTCGGATTTTTCAAATTTAGATATGGAAACGGCAACGATCCTTGAGAAATTTGCTTAACTAGGATAATGAGACTGAGAATTTGCCGGAATTGTTGGATTTTTTGGTTAAAAATTTGGTTCTCTAGATAGAGATTTTCCATCTTTTCCTTAGCTAAATAAATATTATCTGGTAACCTATGTAAAGCTGCATAACTAGCACATTCATATTGATTAAATATATCCGTTATCAATGCTAGAGTATTTTTGGCTTTTCGTAATTGTTGAGCTAAATAAAAGAGCATAATAGAAATAAAAATGTTAATCAGGACAACGATAGTTACCATACTTTATATTGTTTGCCACTGATTTAATCGCAATCGTAGCCTTATTATATCAGCATTGTCAGTTTTTAGCCTTTTATCTATTTGCATGAAAAAATCAGGCGTTACTGATAGCCTGCGTGGCGATCGCCATATTAAAATATGAAATTGGGAAATTTAACCTTTGCAACCTTAATTCTTTGCGCTTTTGCGCCTTTGCGTGAGACATAGTCATATATTTAATCAGCAACACCAAAAATTAAATTAGAATTACTATACGGCTTATGTGAATTAAATGCGGAAACCCTTGTAATACCGTTGATGATTCTGGAATTATCGTTCTAGAGAACTCTGGAAACCCTAATAAAACCACAATATTTTTAACTCACATAAGGCGTACTATAGAACTTTGTATGTCCTCCTGTTCCAATTTCTGCCATGATCACAAGCACAATAGTTGTATTTGATATAGATGGGGTAATTCGTGACGTTAGCGGTTCCTATCGTCGCGCAATATCCGATACAGTCGAACATTTTACCTCCCAAGCCTATCGTCCCACACCAACAGACATTGACAACCTCAAATCAGAAGGAATTTGGAATAACGATTGGGAAGCATCCCAAGAATTAATTTACCGCCATTTTGTCAGTCAAGGACAACAACGAGAACAACTCCAATTAGATTATGAAAATATTGTTACTTATTTTCAAAGCCGTTATCGGGGTACAGACTCCGAAAATTGGAACGGCTACATTTGTCATGAACCTTTATTAGCACAACCTAGTTATTTTCAAGAACTCACGCAATCTGGTATTGCTTGGGGGTTTTTTAGTGGCGCTACTCGCTTGAGTGCTAACTACGTTTTAGAAAAACGCTTAGGTTTACAATCTCCTATCCTAATTGCTATGGAAGACGCACCCGGTAAACCAGATCCTACCGGACTTTTTGCGACTATTAACATCTTAGAAAATGGTAATAATCAAAAACAAACAGTTGTCTATGTAGGTGATACTGTAGCAGATATGCACACTGTAGAAAAAGCCAAAGCCATAGATAATTCTCGAACTTGGTTAGGTGTTGGAGTATTACCTCCCCACGTTCAGGAAACAACAGCAGTTAGTGAAGCTTATACACAAAAGCTGATACAAGCTGGGGCAAAGCTAGTGTTTAAAAATGTGCAAGAATTAACAATGAAAACGATTTCTCAATTAGAATCGTGAACTCATCCCCGCCGATTCTTCTGAATTATCTAGAACAATAGAAAATTCATCAAAATGTCTAATTTAAAACTAGTAAATGGCAAATTGGGGAAATTTTTTCCAAAAGTACCAACAACAGGCTCTCAACCGTATTATTAAGATATAATGATTTAAAATCATCCCCTACTGAAAAACTTGAACTTCAAACTATGAAAATAAAAGTCATTACTCACAAAGAAGAAACTTTTTTTGACAAGAATGTTACAGTAAAAAGTTTTACCGTATGCTATATTACTAGGGAAATAACTGGAGCGTGGTAGTGAATATGACAGATGATTACACAATTCAATTTACTTTTGCTATTGACGACCCAGAATTAGATGATGACAGACGGCTAAAAATAGCAAGTAAGTTGCTGCGGGAATTGCGGGATTTGGATGAAGTGGAAAAAGTAGACCGTGCTGAAGATTTTAACCCAGAAGCAGGAAGTAAGCCAGGTTTTGCAACTTTGATCGGAGTGCTGACAGCACAAGTCAGTATGAAAAATATTAAAACATTTTTGAGCTTTTTAGGCGATCGCTTGGGAGATAAACCCATAGAACTGACTGTCAAAGCCGGTGATAAAGAAGTCAGTATCAAAGCCAAAAGCCGCCAAGAACTGCTAGAAAGCGAAAAAATAGCCAAAGACCTATTAGCCGCAATGGGTGGTAACAATGGCTAAAAAAATAGCGCTGCTGATTGGAGTCAGTGAGTATGGTGCAGGTATCCCACCCCTATTATCTGCACTCAATGATGTCGAGGCTATGGAACGAGTTTTGCAAAATCCTAACTTGGGAAACTTTGCACAGGTGCAACGGCTGCTGAATCCTGATACAGTAGCTATGAGAATAGCAATTCAAAAGCTATTTAGGAATGCAAGTAAAGAGGATTTATTATTATTCTTTTTTTCTGGACATGGAATTACTAATGATGATAATCATCTCTATTTAGCAACTCGCAACACAGCAAAAGATGACTTTGAAGCCACTGCTGTAGATGCAAATTTTATTCAAACACAATCAAAAAATTGTTATTCTAAACGCCAAGTTTTAATTTTAGATGCTTGTTACAGTGGTGCTTTTGCTAGTGGTTGGCACACAAAAAGTACTGGAGTAGATATCATCAAAAAGCAATTAGGCGCGGAAGGTCGAGTTGTGCTTACATCTTCTGGTGTAACTCAAACTTCCTTTACACAAGAAGGTGCGACACTTTCCCTCTATACTCAATATTTAGTTGAGGGAATTGAGACTGGTGCAGCAGATACAAATAACGATGGCAATATTCATGTTCACGAACTACACGATTACGCTAAATCAAGAGTCCAAGCGGTGAAGCGTAACATGACACCAGATATCATTCTGGATAAGGAAGGATACAATATTTTATTGGCCTATGCTCCCAAAAAATTGCAGTTAAAAACTTTCCAGTTTGAAACTGCTCAGATAAATAAGAATGGTACAGGAATTAACCGCATTACCAAAAGTGCCGAGTATTTTGCCCAAGATTTAGGAAATGGTGTATTACTGGAAATGGTACATATTCCTGGAGGAACTTTTATCATGGGTTCTCCAAAAAATGAAGAAGGTTATTTCGAATCCCAAAGTCCACAGCATCATGTTACTGTTCCCTCGTTCTTTATGGGTAAATATCTAGTCACTCAAAAACAATGGCGACTTGTAGCTGCTTTACCTAAAGTTAAAATTGATTTAGTATCTGATCCATCTTGTTTTAAAGGTGATAATCTGCCTGTTGAGCGTGTATCATGGAATGATGCTCGAGAATTTTGTGACAGACTTTCCCGAATGGCAAATAAAACCTATCGTTTGCCTAGCGAAGCTGAGTGGGAGTATGCTTGTCGTGGAGGAACTACTACCCCGTTTTATTGTGGGGAAACAATTTCTACGGATTTAGCTAATTATAATGGTAACTACACTTACGGGCAGGGACAAAAAGGACAATATCGAGGAAAAACCACAGAGGTAGGAATTTTTCCGGCCAACCCTTTTGGTTTATATGATATGTGTGGGAATGTGTGGGAATGGTGCGAAGATGATTGGCAGGAAAATTATATAAATGCGCCTAAAGATGGCAGTGCTTGGACAAGTCTAAGCGTTAATGAAAAGCTGCTGCGCGGCGGTTCTTGGGACTACTATCCTGAGTATTGCCGTTCGGCCTTTCGTCTCTTTAATGATGCGGGCTTCGACTACTTCCTCTACGGTTTTCGTGTTGTGTGTGGTGCTGCGTGGACTCATTAGCACTTTACACTCTTGCTCTTTTGCGCTCTGCGCTCTTATTCTTTTCACTCTCCTAGCGTAACGGAGTGGAGCGATCAAAAATATTTTTTTCAGACTTGCGGATGCTTGATGAGTGCTTCGTCCATAATACAGAAAACTTTAGATTTAGTCAAGTAAATAGCATAGAATAGATCCCCGACTTCTTAAAGAAGTCGGGGATCTGGTAACATCTAAAATATCTCTAAAGCAATCCCGAAAATGACTCGCTTTATACATGACCAATTCGCCAAAGACTATTTAGAAGAACTACTCAAACCATTCGGAGAAGTACAAGCAGCCAGTCAAGTAGCTGGAGAAATCCGAGAAATAGACGTATTATTTACACCATTTCCCCATCAAACAACCAACGTAGAACTATTAGGATTATTAGGCAAATTAGCCACAAGACCAGCTATATTTGAGCCATTTCGTAACCCAGCATCAACAGAAGAAATTTGTGATTGTCTGTTAAAATCATTAGAAGTCAGAGGTGCATTAAGAAGAGCAGCCAAACGCGAACAAACCACCACCGCAAAAATTGAGATCCCTAAATTATGGATTCTCACCCCCACCGCATCAAAGAACATCATATCAGGATTTAGCGAGACAACAAAACCAGATTCCTTACCCGGAATATACTATTTAGCAAAATCATTACACGCCGCAATTGTTGTTATTCATCAATTACCCCAAACTCAAGAAACACTATGGTTAAGACTTTTAGGTAGAGGTACAGTCCAAAAACGAGCAATTGATGAATTAGCTGCGTTACCATTAAATCAACCTTACGTCAAAATCACCTTAGAACTACTCTACAACCTCCAGAAAAACTTAAAAATCAATCAAAGTTCACAAACAGAAGATCAGGAGTTGATTATGCGATTAGCACCACTTTACCAACAAGACAGAGAACTCGCCAAACAAGAAGGAGAACAGCGTCTAATTATCCGTCTCTTAAATCGCCGAGTTGGGGAAATTGATTCATTATTAATTCAAAAAGTCCAAGAGTTAACTGTGGAGAAACTAGAAGAATTAGGAGAAGCTTTATTAGATTTCACATCAGTTACAGACTTAGAAACTTGGCTGGAACATTGCTAAATCATGGGACGAACTTCGCTGAAATTAATTCTAAAAACTCTTACCTTTGCGTCTTTGCGCCTTTGCGTGAGAAAAAAATATATCTAGATTATGCCACAATAGCGAAACTAGATAAAAGCATTAGGAGTTTTAATTGTGGAGTCCCCTCAAAAAACATCATACCAACCAGCCGCAATTGAGGAAAAATGGCAAAAAACATGGTTAGAACTTGGCTTAGATAAAACACCGCAAGATCAAAATCAGCCAAAATTCTACGCGCTTTCCATGTTCCCCTACCCATCCGGCAGCCTGCACATGGGTCATGTCCGTAACTATACAATTACAGATGTGATTGCCCGCCTCAAACGGATGCAAGGGTATCGGGTATTACATCCAATGGGTTGGGATGCTTTCGGACTACCCGCAGAAAACGCCGCCATTGATAGAGGTGTACCCCCTGCCAAATGGACATATCAAAATATAGCCCAAATGCGGCAACAATTACAACGTCTGGGTTTATCCTTAGATTGGGAAACTGAACTTGCTACCTGTTCCCCCGATTATTACAAATGGACACAATGGATTTTTCTGCAATTTTTAGAAGCTGGTTTAGCTTATCAACGAGAAGCCGCAGTTAATTGGGACCCCATTGATCGAACTGTATTAGCAAACGAACAAGTTGATAATGAAGGACGTTCTTGGCGCAGTGGTGCAATAGTAGAACGTAAATTATTGCGACAATGGTTTTTCAAGATTACCGATTACGCCGAAGAATTATTAAATGATTTGGATAAACTCACAGGTTGGCCTGAACGAGTTAAATTAATGCAAGCCAACTGGATTGGAAAATCCACAGGTGCTTATTTAGAATTTCCTACTGTTGGTGCAGATGAAAAAATCGGCGTTTATACTACCCGTCCCGACACTGTTTATGGTGTGAGTTACGTCGTTTTAGCCCCAGAACACCCCTTAACTCAGGTTGTTACCACCTCAGAACAAAAAGCAGCCGTAGAAGCCTTTATTAAAGAAGTCAGCAACCAAAGCGAGTTAGAACGGACTGCGGAAGATAAACCCAAACGCGGTATTCCTACAGGCGGTCAAGTTATTAATCCCTTCACTGGGGAAGAAGTACCCGTATGGATTGCAGATTATGTTCTCTATGAATATGGTACAGGTGCGGTAATGGGTGTACCGGCACATGATGTCCGAGATTTCAAATTTGCCAAAGAACAGAATTTAGCTATTAAAGTGGTAATTGTCCCGGAAATTGGTGCAGAGGAAACTTTAAAATCAGCATATACAGAAGCGGGAATTTTAGTTAATTCTGGTGACTTTAATGGCATGAATTCTGTAGATGCGAAAAAAGCCATTATCGAATTTGCAGAAAAACACAATTTTGGTAAATTAAGAGTACAATATCGCCTGCGAGATTGGTTGATTTCTCGACAACGTTATTGGGGCGCACCTATCCCTGTTATTCACTGTCCTGAATGTGGAATTGTGCCTGTCCCCGACAAAGATTTACCTGTACAATTACCGGAAGATATTGAATTAAGTGGTCGTGGTGGTTCACCTTTAGCACAATTGAAAAGTTGGGTAAATGTCCCTTGTCCAACTTGCAGTACTCCTGCGAAACGGGAAACCGATACAATGGATACTTTTATTGATTCTTCTTGGTATTTCCTACGTTATTCTGATGCCAAGAATGAGGAAAAGATTTTTGATTCTGGCAAAGTAAATGATTGGATGCCAGTAGATCAATATGTGGGGGGAATTGAACACGCAATTTTACATTTATTGTATTCGCGTTTCTTCACTAAGGTATTAAGAGATAGAGGTTTATTTAACTTTGATGAACCATTTCAAAAGCTGTTAACTCAGGGAATGGTGCAAGGTTTAACTTACATGAACCCGAATAAAGGTGGTAAGGATAAATGGATTCCTTCAAATTTAGTTGATGCTAATAATCCTGTAGATCCCCAAACTGGAGAACCTTTACAACGTCTCTATGCTACCATGTCCAAATCCAAAGGCAATGGGGTTGCCCCGGAAGATGTGATTAATAAATATGGCATTGATACGGCGCGGATGTTCATTTTATTTAAAGCACCTCCTGAAAAAGATTTAGAATGGGATGAGGCTGATGTTGAGGGACAATTCCGCTTTTTAAATCGCGTTTGGCGGTTGGTGACAGATTACGCTGCGGCGGGAGTTTGTAAGCAAAAAGCTGAAATTGATAAGTTAAGTAAAGAGGAAAAAGATTTAAGGAGAGCGATTCATTTAGCAATTCAGGCAATGACGGAAGATGTGGTAGATGAATATCAATTCAATACCGCAATTTCGGAATTAATGAAGTTAAGTAATGCCTTAACTGATGCTGATTGTCATAATTCGCCAATTTACGCGGAAGGGATTCAAACTTTGGTGATTATGTTAGCGCCTTTTGCTCCCCATATTGCTGATGAATTATGGCATTTGTTGGGGAATAAGGGGACGGTGCATACTCAAACTTGGCCAAGTTTTGATCCTACGGCTTTGATAGCTGATGAAATTACTTTGGTGATTCAAATTATGGGTAAAACTCGCGGTGCTATTCAAGTTCCTGCAAAATCTGATAAGGCGGAATTGGAAAAATATGCGCGGGAGTCGGAGGTTGGACAACGTTATCTTGAAGGTAAGGAAGTTAAAAAGGCGATCGTTGTTCCTGGTAAGTTGGTGAATTTCGTTTTGGGTTAGGTTTTGTAGGTTGGGTTAAATGAAATGCAACCCAACACATTTATTATTGTTGGTTGATGTTGGGTTTCCTTACGTCAACCCAACCTACAAATTGATATAATCAGATAATAACAATTACCCATCGCTAACGGTAAATAACATGGATACTGAAAAACTGAAAATACAAATCGAAGAACAGAGAAATTTATTACACACTGATAGACTTGATGTATCTTTCGGAGAAATAATGCGTATGTATGAAGATAAAGAAATTGTTATTAAACCTGCATTTCAAAGATATTTTCGTTGGGATGAAGAACAGAGAACACGCTTTATTGAGTCTATACTTTTAGGTATTCCCATTCCTCCCATATTTGTAGCTGAAGATGGGGATGGAGTATGGGAATTAGTTGATGGTCTCCAAAGAATTTCTACTGTACTTTCGTTTTTTGGAGTTTTGAAAAGTGAAGATGAAGGTATTAGGAATAAAAATAATTGGGAGTTGATGAAAGGTGAACGAGTAGAATCTTTAGAAGGATTCACTTATGAAACAATACCAAATCAGTTTCGACTAAACATAAAAAGATCAACTTGCAGAGTTGAAATTCTGAGATGGAATAGTAATTATGATATGCGCTTTGAACTGTTCAATAGGTTGAATACTGGTGGTTCTCCGTTGACTACTCAGGAGATTAGAAATTGTATTTACAGGGATATTTCACCTAAGTTTAATGATTTTCTCAAAAAGCTTGCAGCTAATCAAGATTTTCGGACATTAATTGATTTAAGTAATGAGCAATATGAGGAATTGTATGATGAGGAATTGGCTTTGAGATTTATTTCTCTTTACAACAATCTCAAAGAAGTCCGCACCAGTATTTCACAACACATGACTAAGTTCATGAAAGATGCTTTAGAAAAAGAAAATTTTGATTATGAAGGTTATGAAAGAATATTTACTCAAGTATTTGCATTGCTGCAACCTTTAGGAAGAAAGATTTTTCGTCAGCGTGACGGCAATTTTGCAACTGCTCTTTATGATGTTATTACAATTGGTGTGGCAGAAAACTATGATTATTACAGATCTCAACCATCAGACGTGATTTTAAATAAAATAAATCAGGAGGTGCGTACAGATACAATTTTAATCAAGTTTTCCAGAAGAGGAGGAAATAATCAAAAAGACAGAATTATCAATCATCTGACAGAAGCAAAGAGAATATTTGGAAACATCAATAAATAATGACTAATCAGATTACTCTTTTAGAACAAGAAATAATGTCAGACATTGAGGAAAGAAGAGAGTTAATGTCACGGTTAAGATTGCTGTATGTCAGATACGGATTTTCGCCAAGAGATGAACAATTATTTCTTTACCATTCAATCCCAATAATTTATTCTATTTGGGAAGGTTTTATTCAAACTGCTTTTAAAATGTATATCCGAGAGTTAAATAAATTAGAACTTACTATTGATCAAGTGTGTGATCGAATATTAATATATCATATTGAATCTACATTTTCCCAATTTAAGCAATATCCAGATGCAGATAAATTTAGTAAAAAAGTAAATTTTTTCAATAAATTGGGAATGTTTTATAAAACTAATCATTTGGAAATTGATCCCCAGAAGTTCAATACAGAAAGCAATGTTGATTTTAACGTTTTAAATAGAATACTGACTGATTTTAATTTAGATAAAATTCCCAAATATCCAGAACCTGGATCTGGATATTCCTTAAAAAAGAACTCGATCAATTCCTCCTCGACACTAGAAATAAAGTTGCTCATGGAGAACCTGGTTCTATAGTAGTAAAGAGAGAAGATTTAGAAAGAGCAATTAAACTGGTGGATAAACTTATGGACTTAGTGTTTGATAGAATTAAAACTGGGTTTATAAATAGGTCATATCTTAAATAGTTTGTAGGTTGGGTTAAATAAAATGCAAACCAGAAAATAAAATCTTACTACTTCCGATCAATTAAGCACACAAGAAGCAGCTAAAATTCTCAATGTTTCCCATCCTTATGTGATTCAATTATTAGACTCTGGTCAAATTCCTTGTCATAAAGTCGGAAATCGTTGCCGAATGTTCTATCAAGATTTGATAGAGTATAAAAATACAATTGATGCTAAACGTAGAGAAACTTTAGCAGAATTAGCAAATCAAGAAACACTACTAATTAAACAAAATCATGAAATATGTATTAATTATCCATGAAGTTGCAGACTATGAATCATGGAAAAAGGTTTTTGATAATGCTACCGATATCGGCAAGGAAGCTGGAGAAATAGCATATCAGGTTTTAAAGTATGAAAATAATCCCAATAAAATAGTGCATTTTTCATCATGGACATCAATAGAAGATGCAAAGCGGTTTTTTGAATCTCCCAAACTCGTAAAAATTAGACAAGAAGCTGGAGTCAAGTCTCCTGATTTCATATATTTAGATCAACTAGAATCGGGGACATTGTAGAGTTATAATCCGTCATCTCACAAACTACCGGAATTTAGTTTTATCAAGTACCAAACCTCGACGGGGAAAATTTTTGTCATCATTGACTGGAATCTGCCAAATTTTAATTAAATTATCTTCACCACCACTAGCTAGAAACTTCCCGTCAGCACTAAAAGCAAGGGAGGTGACAGCATTACTATGTCCCGTCAATGTTAGCATTTCCTCTCCTGTAGCTACGTTCCAGAGTTTAATGGTGTGATAGATTGGTTCTTCAGAAATATTTCGTCCAGCGCTTGCTAAAATTTTACCATCGGGACTAAAAGCAATAGTATTCACACTATTATCTCCTACCATGAGAGTCCGAATTTCTTTGAGGGTTTGCAGATTCCATAATTTAATTGTGCGATACCTTCGGTCAGCGCTTACGCGATCGCGGCTGGAACTTGCTAAAATTTTATCGTTAGGACTAAAAGCCACAGCTATAACTGTTTGTGAACTGGTAGCTAAATTCAGAATTGGTGCTTCTTGATTAAGATTCCATAATTTAATCGTTTTATCAAAACTACCACTTGCTAAGGTAACACCATCAGGACTAATATCTACAGAACGCACCCAATATTTATGACCAATTAAAGTGCGAATTAATTGATTTGTTTGTAAGTTCCAAACTTTAATAGTTTTATCATCACTAGCACTAATTAAAGTTTTCCCATCACCACTAATAACTAAACTATGCACCGCATCTGTATGACCAATTAAAGTGTGAATTAATTGATTTGTTTGTAAGTTCCAAACTTTAATAGTTTTATCATCACTAGCACTAACTAAAGTTTTCCCATTAGGAGTGATAACTACTGCATTGACATTTTGGGAATGTCCCTGAAGACTGGCAATTTCTTTACCTGTAATGACATCCCATGATTTAAGATTATGACATTGACTATTATTACTTTTCTCGCAATCACCACCACTGATAATTAGTTTACCATTTGAACTCATAACTACGGATAGAACTTTGCTTTTATGTCCAGAGAAAGTATTAACTAAAGATAATTTTTTTTCTGATATTGCCGAGATTGGTGGACTATTGCGAGGTTGACTCCAACTAAATGAGAAGTTGGTTTTTAATTTGCGAAATTCTCGATAACCCGATTCTGCTAATGCGAAAAAGACAATTATCCCCGATATGAAAATTAAATTTCTGACCCAAGTATATTTTGATGAATGTGATTGAGCTTTTTTCCCAGGTGATTTTATGATTTTATGATTTGCTGCTGGTAGAATATGAGTATGTTTTTTCATCAAATCTCTAATTACTTCATCAGCAGATTGATAGCGACTATCTAGTTCTTTTTGGAGTAATTTATTTATGATTTCTGATAATTCTGAACTCAAAGGAAAGCGTAAATACTGCTGCCAATTTCCTACCCAAGCATAACCATATTCCATCCATAATTGAAAAGGGGAAATTCCTGTTAATAGATGAAAACAAGTAGCACCTAAACTAAATAAATCACTGGCAGGATAAGCTTTTCCATCTCTAATTTGTTCAATGGGAGAATAACCATGTGAACCAATAGAAGTACCATTTTTTCGCTGCACTTGTGCAGTTAACTGTTTGGAAGAACCAAAGTCAATGAGTGTTAATCTCCCATCAGATTTTCGACGAATAATATTTTCTGGTTTAATATCACGATGAATTACGCCATGTTGATGCACAAATTTGATAATTGGTAATAAATCCAATAAAATAGATTGAATATCCCAATCTTGATAAATTCTGCGAGATTTCAATTCATTAAGTAAATTTTGACCATCAATAAATTGTTGTACTAAATACAAGCAATTATCTTGCTGAAAATAAGCTACAAGCGTGGGAATTTGGGGATGTTCTCCTAATTCTTGCAGTCGTCTAGCTTCTTCGGAAAATAGTTGAGTTGCTTTTTTTTGTGACCAAGTACCTTGAAATTTTGGTGCTAGTTGTTTAACTACACATAATTCATTTAATTTATCAATATCTTCTGATATATAAGTTCTGCCAAATCCGCCTTCATCAGAAAGAACACGGAGGACACGAAACCGATTTCTCAAAAGTGGCACTAACGGAGTGTGACAAGTTTGACAAAGTTGATGATGATCTGGATTTTGAGGACTTGAACAATCGGGATTTAGACAGCAGATCATGATCTATATGGTGCATCTGCATGATAAAATATATAGATAAACCTAGATTTGACTATGGCAATTAGTAATTATATTTAACCTGGAACTTCACAAGTATGAAAGATATATTATTGCCAATTATTTTGATGATATCTCATTGAAAATGGAAAATAACGGCATTTTGCCATTATTATGGTGATGTATATTTTGGTGGAAATTAAGTTTATATTTTAGGTAAAAATAATTATTTCTTTATATAAGTTTTCTAATTAAGATGATTTATTAATCTGTATTTTGGGTTACAGATATGTAAAACTGTGATGAAAATTTACAAAGTTTTATCTAGTTTTTCAATAAAAATGTATAAAAAATAAATAAAATCTATTGCTTTGTCACAACGAGTTACAAAGCCTATTTTATCCAATTACCGTTTCGGATATTGCGTTTAGAGGATATAAAATATATGATATAGATATCAAATATCAAAAACATATTCACTATGAAGACTATCATACCGGGGCAAAACCTGCCTTTAGAGTCAGTTATAGCTCAAGAACAGGAACAGTTATCCATCAAGTACCTTGAAAGTATCCTCCAACTTGAAGGCTCTCAACCAAAATTAGTAGGAACTAATGGCGAAGAAATTCCTATTCCCGAATCAGTTTATCAAATATTACATCAGGCTGTTCATGCACTGGCATTAGGTAAAATAATATCTGTAGTCATTCAAGATAGAGAACTGACGACTCAAAAAGCAGCAGACCTGCTTAAAGTTTCACGTCCTCACCTAATTAAGTTATTAAATCAGGGTGAAATCCCTTGTATTAGAGTAGGAACACATCGGCGTGTTCGCTTTGATGATTTGATGAAATATAAGGAAGAACGCGATACTAAGCGTCGGGAAGGACTTAATCAATTTACTCAGTTTTTGCAAGATGAGGGGTTCTATGATAATGAGAGTAGCGAATTAGATCAGTAAAATGGTACTCTCTGTTATCTTGGATTCTTGTGTTATCTACCCTATGCCTTTATGTGATACTTTGATGCGTGCTGCTGAGGCAGGGCTATACGAATTCTATTTTTCACAGGAAATTCTAGATGGTGCTACTCGCAACCTTGTAAAAAAGGAGAGAATGGTAAATGCCAAGGAAGCACACTTTCAAAAAGAAATTAAGAAATATTTTCCTAACGGGATGGTAGAAGTACCAGATCATTTAATTGCCGCGATGACTAATGATCCAGGAGATCACCATGTTGTCGCCGCTGCTATAGTTGCTAAAGCAGAGGTGATTGTTACTGCGAACCTTGATGATTTTGCTGTAGAAGCTTTAGCTCCTTATGACATTGAAGCTTGGCATCCAGATGATTTTTTACTTGACCTGGATGAGCAATTCCCAGGAAAGATGATTACATTAATTCAGCAGCAGTCTGAGGCACTTAAAACCCCGCCGATCACTACTGCGGAATTACTTGATAAATTAGAAAAAGATAATACAGTACCAAAATTTGCTCGTAGTATCCGCTGCCAGATGTATTCTGAGGAAATTGTACAAACTGCGAAAATAGCATTGGATATACTAGGTAAAGCTGCTCCAGAGGGTGGTCGCTGCTATGAAGGTAAATGGTATCGAATCTGGGAAAAAGGGAAAATTTTAACAATTACTGCTAAAGATAATCGGTGTGAAATTCTCAGGTTTGAAAACGGGGGAATTGGTGGATATCTCTCATCAGAAGATGTCCAGAAATTTCAGAAGTTTGCAGAAACTCTAGAACAAGAATCAGAAGAACTGAAAACCCAAAAATCTGAAATCTCATAACCTAATCTCAACCACAAAATGTTAAATCTAGTAACGTTGAATAGTGGAAAACCAACGTGAAAGCACAAGTATTTAGAGGCGTAAATCAATTATCCTACGAAGAAGTTCCAGTTCCGACACTAGAAGCAGATGAAGTGCTGGTACAGGTGCGGGTTGTGGGGTTGTGTCAGTCCGATATTAAAAAGATTCGTTATCCTTTGTATGAACCGCCACGCATATTTGGACATGAAACCGCTGGAACTATTGCGGCTGTTGGTTCACAGGTGAAAGGCTGGACTGTAGGACAACGGGTAGCGGTGATGCACCATATACCATGTATGCGTTGCGCTTACTGTTTAAGTGATAATTTCTCGATGTGTGATGTTTATAAAAATATCTCGACTACGGCAGGTTTTAACGCCAGTGGTGGCGGTTTTGCGGAGTATGTGAAAGTTCCAGGACACATTGTGGAAAATGGTGGCTTGATTCCGATTCCTGATGATATCAGTTTTGAGGAGGCGAGTTTTGTTGAACCCACTAATTGCTGTTTAAAGGCTGTCAAAAAAGCCCAAATTGCACCGGGACAAACTGTATTAGTCACTGGTGCAGGTTCGATTGGGTTAATGTTTATGATGTTGGTGAAGTATTTTGGTGCTAGAGCGATCGCTACCGACCTCTTACCATCTAGAATTGAAAAAGCTCTGGAAGTAGGTGCAGAAGCAGCTTTTGACGCTCGTGATCCTGATTTACCTACCAAAATTCAAGCTTTAACTGGGGGAATGGGTGTTGATGTCACCTTGTTAGCTGTTCCCAGTGATAAAGCATTTTTTCAAGCTTTAGACTGTACTCGCAAGGGTGGAAAAATTCTCTTCTTTGCAGAGTTCCCAGACGAGTTAACCATACCCATTAACCCCAATACTCTCTACCGTCGGGAAATAGACTTAATGGGCAGTTATAGCTCATCCTATCGCCTGCAAAGCCTATCTGCGGACATAGTTTTTAATCGCCGTATTGATGTCAAAGCCTTAATTAGCGATCGCTATCCCCTCCAAGATTTACCACAAGCCGTAGATCAAGCGATCGCCCCCACGGCAGAAACTTATAAAATTTTAATTTATCCGTAAATCAATTTAGGATTTGGGGATTAATCCTGTTAATCCTTAAATCCTGGAAATCCTGATTCTGACAACTACAAGATTTACCACAAGCCGTAGATCAAGCGATGTCTACGACGGGCTGCGCCTACGCCCCTACGGCAGAAACTTATAAAATTTTAATTTATCCGTAAGGGAAGCAGGGGAGAGGGGGAAAGAACTTATTAAGTTTTATATCATTTCTTAATTTTGTAGTTTATGCTACAGATTTTTATGTTCTCATCGAAAATGCAAGCAGCATAGAGGAAATGTAATCATCTATATTTTGGATTCTGTAGTTTACGCTACAGATTTTTGTGTTATGATTCGATTGCGGGAAATAGTAAATTATTTCTTAGTAAATCAATGTAGAGGAGGTAGTGTCATGTCTATTCAAGAAAAAGCTCGTCAATTGATGGTGCGTCAACATCAGCAAGCTAAAAACCGTCAACAATCCATGTTAATGCGAGCTGCACAAGAGCTTGGTTTACATGAAGGAATGTCTCACTATTGGAATCCCATTCAAGGTAAAATGGATTCAGCTACCCAGACACTTTATGGACGTAGCCAAGCGACTATGAGTTAAGTGAAAAAGAAAGCCACCCCAGAGGGTGGCTAAAGAATTGCTAGATTTAGCTTTAGTGCCTGTTGCAATCAGCAATCGTAATATAGGAAGAATTCATAGGGATGTGGACGCAATTGCATTTGCTTAACTTCGTTAGCAACCTTATAATCAATCCAATTTTGGATAAAGTCTTCAGAGAAAACACCACTTTCAGTTAAGAAAGCGTGATCATTTTCCAAAGCTTCCAAAGCCAATTCTAAAGAACCGGGAGTAGAAGGAATCTTAGATAATTCTTCTGGGGAAAGTTCATAGATATTTTTATCTAGGGGTTCACCAGGATGAATTTTGTTTTTGATACCATCAATACCAGCACAAAGCATTGCCGCAAAAGCCAAGTAAGGATTAGAAGTAGCGTCTGGACAACGGAATTCTAAACGCTTGGCTTTGGGGTTATTTCCAGAAAGAGGAATCCGCACAGAAGCAGAACGATTACCTTGGGAGTAAGCCAAGTTCACAGGTGCTTCATAACCAGGTACGAGGCGTTTGTAAGAGTTGGTGGTGGGGTTGGTGATTGCCAACAATGCTGGAGCGTGTTTAAGAATACCACCGATGTAGTAAAGTCCCATTTCGCTCATGCCAGCGTACTTGTCACCTGCAAATAGAGGCTGACCATTTTTCCAAATAGACTGGTGACAGTGCATACCAGAACCATTATCACCAAAAATGGGTTTGGGCATAAAGGTGACGGTTTTGCCATATTTTCTAGCAACGTTTTTGATGACATATTTGTAAGTCATCAACCAGTCAGCAGCTTCGATTAATTTACCAAATCTAAAGCCAAGTTCGCACTGACCACCTGTCGCAACTTCATGGTGTTGTTTTTCGATGGGTACGCCACAATCTTTCATGATTAGCAGCATTTCTGTCCGCATATCTTGAAAGCTGTCAGTGGGAGGAACTGGGAAGTAACCTTCTTTAACGCGGGTTTTGTAACCCAGGTTAGGACCTTCTTCTCTACCAGTATTCCAACGACCTTCTACGGAATCTACGTAGTAGTAACCAGCGTTGGTGGTTTGATCATAGCGGACATCATCAAAGATGAAGAATTCAGCTTCAGGACCAAAGAAAGCAGTGTCACCAAGTCCTGTAGAAGCTAGGTAATCTATGGCTTTTTGGGCAATAACGCGGGGACAACGGTTATACCATTGGCCTGTGCGGGGTTCTTTAATACTACAAATAATACTTAGAGTTGGCTCTTTCATGAACGGGTCAATCCAAGCAGTATTGGGATCGAGTACCATTGTCATGTCAGATTCTTCGATACCTTTCCAACCCCGAATACTAGAACCATCGAAAGGCACGCCATCAGTGAATGAACTTTCATCAATCTGGTCTTGGTACATGGTCAAATGTTGCCAAGTTCCCAATGTATCAATGAATTTCAGATCAATCATCTGAATTTTCTCGTCTTGAATCTTCTTCAAGATTTCTTTTGCGGTTGTCATTT
The DNA here is from genome assembly GCF_028330045.1 of Aphanizomenon sp. CS-733/32. Lineage (NCBI taxonomy): Bacteria > Bacillati > Cyanobacteriota > Cyanophyceae > Nostocales > Aphanizomenonaceae > Aphanizomenon > Aphanizomenon sp. CS-733/32. The sequence continues at coordinate 1,508 of NZ_JAQMSE010000020.1, read as the reverse complement.
TTACTTTACTCCTGATGTAGCCAATTATCCAGTATAAACCTAAAGTCTGCTCAACCTCAAGCCGTTATCCTAACCCAAGTTGTCACACACTACCAGGAATATCCTAAATAGTTAACTTGACATGATTTTGTCATGTTTGTCACAGATTGCCTGGATTACAGGTTATGTTAACCTTTCTTTCTTAATCTGTCTCAAATCAGAAAATTCATGCTCAGGGGTCAACTTTGGCATAAAATCCTTAAATAGCAGATGGATAGTTTTGTGCCGGTAACTATTTTATGTGAGTTGGCACGGAATTTTGTGGGTGCTTTAGTAGCAACCAAATTAATATCAAACCATAAATAGCTAAATGATTGGGAGAAACAAGAATGCGTGATGCCGTTACAACTTTAATTAAGAATTATGACCTAACCGGACGTTATTTTGACCGGAATGCCATTGATAGTCTCAAATCATACTTTGATAGTGGAACAGCCAGAGTTCAAGCCGCAGCCGCAATTAATTCCAATGCAGCCGCGATTGTTAAACAAGCCGGTGCAAAGTTATTTGAAGAACTACCAGAATTAATTCGTCCTGGTGGTAATGCTTACACAACTCGTCGCTTTGCCGCTTGTTTACGGGATATGGACTATTATCTGCGCTATGCTACCTATGCACTAGTGGCTGGTAATATGAATGTTCTGGATGAGCGTGTATTACAAGGACTCAGGGAAACTTACAATTCCTTGGGTGTACCCATTGGTTCAACTGTTCAAGGTATCCAAATTATGAAGGGTATCGTTAAGGAACAGGTGGCGGCTGCTGGTGTTGCTAATACTGCTTTTGTGGACGAGCCTTTTGACTATATCACTCGTGAATTGAGTGAGATTGATGTTTAATTCATAGACCTGGCCATTAGAAATCGCCGAACCACACAAACAAAGTCCCCGAAGGCGGACTAAATAGCGATCGCACTTTGACTCTTTTGGCAAGGTGCGTTTATTTTTCTTAATAATTGTCAGAATCAGGATTTTCAGGATTTAAGGATATACAGGATGTTTGTTTGAGTAATGTATTGTATATTACTGGATAGTAGATCAAATTGGTTGTTACATCTACCAATGCTCAGGAGAACATATACTAATGGTGTTTCAGAAAAGGTCTTGGCTGCTGATTCTATTATTGCTGGCATTGGTAGGTGCGATCGCTTTTCATATAGTCCAAATATCTAAAACTGAAAAATCATATCCCATGAGTATGTTGCAAAAGGGATATGAAACCAAGACTGAAAACTTATACCCCATCAATTTTAGCGGTAAGGGATATGGATATGTCAACCAGGCTGCACAGTTGGTTATTGAACCTCAGTTTGATAAAGTAGGAAAATTTTCTTAACGGGTGACAAGGCGGTTGAAGATGAGATGTGGCAATAATTTGAGAAAATAAGGGAGTAAAAAAATAGGGACAAAGAAGCCCCCGAAGCAAAAAATGTTACCACAATCATATCAAACAATTTTCCGAAAGCATTT
>NZ_JAQMSE010000019.1:0-37487 GCF_028330045.1 Aphanizomenon sp. CS-733/32 | reverse complement strand
TTGTGATTTTAGGTACTTACAGATCCCCCCTAACCCCCCTTGTTAAGGGGGGAAATAGAGTCAAAGTCCCCCTTGTTAAGGGGGATTTAGGGGGATCTGAAAAAATTTGATACACCATGAGAGACTTTTCAAACACCCTCTAAACGACACAGTAATTTATAGACTTCTGGTAAACTTTTTAATTGTTCAAATTGACTTTCAACTAAATTCTTTACCCCTGATTCTATTAAATCACGGTTGTCGTTACAATAAACAGCCATATCCCCTTCATAATCCTCACTTACCTTCGACCTAATTAGAACCCGAACAGGCTTTCAAACGAGATTTTTCAGCGATTTTTGAAGGAGGATTTATGTCAAATCATTATTCAGGAAATAAACTTGAGGTTGCCAAGAGATTTAAAAGGGCTGCTCAAATATTGTTACTTCTAGGTATCTTGTCTCCAGTAGCAGTTCAAGCTGAGACAAATACAATATGCAATGATCCGAAAATAATAGACGATTTTTCAAACGCCCAGAATTATCACAAATATGGTCATGAAACACTTATGTGTGTTACAAGCTATCTCAAAGGTTGCTCAAAAGAATTTGTGTTTGCAATGATGACTTCCAATGCAGCTTATCTTGCACCACTTCCAGATAATCATGAACCTGTCACTAATTGCATGGAAAATACCCTAGCAGTTGTAGGAGGAATTACAACTACAGTTGATAATAAAAATTTCACAATAACAAACTATACTCGTACAAATCACGAACTATATCCAGGTAAAGTAACTCGAACAGTTATTCAACGAGGTGAAGGAATTTACGTTTCAACTGTTGGTGAAGGTGATGGTAAGTTTCCAGAAACAAATGAAGTTCTTGGTGATAACACTTTTATGCTTGTTGATAATTTGTTACAACATAACGTTCTAGAGAAATTGTGTGAGAACCAAAACTGTCAACCTCTAGACCCACCCGCTGGACTCCCCCTACGCATTATTTATCCCCGCGCGCATTAATTATTAAACAACTTATTAAGCTAACAGCCCAAATATGGAAGGAAAAATTCTCGATTACAACGCACAACAACAGAAAGGTCTCATACGAGGCAATGACGAAAACCGCTATGAATTTAATGCTAGTGAGTTTCGCAGCCAAGAACCTATTCGCATAGGTCAAACAGTACATTTCAAAATTGACGGAGAAAATGCCCTCGACATTTATCTACTAAAAGGCAACAATCTTATTTCTGTTATTACTAACGAAGAAAACATTAGCAAACTAAGCCAAAAAGCTAGAGAAATAATCAGCCAATCTATTCAAGGTGATAATCATAATCCCTTGGGTGTTGGTGCTTCGGCATTAGCAATTATTACCTTATTTCTCCCATTAGTTAAGCAAATAAACAATTCTAAAAACCATTTGATTAACGATGCTATTGGCATAATTTCATTATTTCTCCTGCTGGCTTTAGGATATCTATTCTACACAGGTGCGAAAAGAATTCAAACTAGAGTCCTGACTGGTATCATCAGTGGACTATTGCTGAGTGGAATATATGATATGTTTGAGCCAATGCGTGACATCTGGAAACAAGAAGAGGCAGCGCGGCGTTACTTGAAAACTGATTCAGGAAAGTTTGTAGGCGGTTTAGCCCAAGCAATTGACCCATCCTATACACCACCTAATACTGGCTTCTTTGATGTTGCCAAGTTTGGTTTCTTTGCGGTTATACTGGCAATAATCGCTCTGTTATTTCTCGCATTCATGGGTAGCTATAAAGAAAAACATTAATCCTTTTCTCACTTTTCAGCAAACCCTATATACACCCCACTAACTCCTCTTTTCCGAATGAATCTATTTCTCCCATTTACGCTATAAAAACCAGATAGAGAGAAATAGATATTTTCAATGTTAATTATGCCAAATTTTGTAAAGCTTGAACTTCCTCAAGAGTTAATTCTGTAACTTCAGCAATTTGTTCCAAATTCATCCCAATTCGTAACAAATTTAAAGCTAACTTTCTGGTTGTTTCTACCTTACCTTCAGCCTTACCTTCAGCCTTACCTTCAGCCTTACCTTTAGCTTTACCTTCTTCGAGTATTTCTTGATAAATGACTGATTCGCGCATAATCTCACTCCTGAGAATATTCCTAATTACATCTTTTTTTAATACTAAACCTGCTAAGATGCTGCTGGCAGCAGCAATGTTTTTTTGTTGCTGTTGATCGGTAATTGCTTCCACAGCTTGCGCTACCTGGGCTAATACCATTGTAGGATCTTTTGTCTGACTTAGCACAGCAAAAGGCAATAAACCAGGAACAGTCATAAATTTATCTGTGGGTTGTTCCCATAGACGAATGACATCAAACTGATGGTAAGTATTTTCTAATCTAAAACTGTTTTCATGGACTAGTTCTGACTCTGTTTTTCGCAAATAAATCACTATTTGACGCATTTTTTTCTGAGGAAACCGACGATAACCCCTAACACGATAATCTAACACCCTAAAGGGTATATCTTTGTCAGGGTCTGTTTGAAATTCAAGATGCAGAACTAATTCATCAGATTGTAATAGTATGAGTGAATCGGCTCTAATTGGTTCGTTAGATAATTCTGTAGGACTAAGTTCTGTTAATTTAATTGGTGAACCTAGTAACCATGTTGCTAAGTCGTCTTTGAAGTTTTCAGCAAGAAATTTGCAGATGTTGTCATACATGAGTTAAATAACAAGGTTGATTTTGTAAATATTTGATAAAGTAATAAAGTAATTTTGCATATCCAATCCATACAGTAATGTTTATGAATTATACTATAGCACTATGTACTTGAATGATATACAGTGATTAAATTGTAAAACCTGTAGAGGTGGGGTTTACCCGGCCTCGATGGCATTGCATCCAACCGATAACCGCTATATATAAAAAAATAGGGGTAATTCATGAATTACCCCTACTGAATAATGAATTTTAACTATCTTTAACGTACTTCGTTCAAACTTTCAATTTGCTTGGTAAACATTTCTGTAAACAAACTCATCACAGTACGTTCTTCCCGGACTTTAATATTAGCAGTAATAGACATACCGGACTGTAAGGATATTTTTCTATCTTGATTGGTGAGACTTAATTGTTGTTTATCTAACTGGATTTTGGCTGGAAATCTATAAAATTGATGGTTTTGGTCGGGAGGTAAAGCATCTGAACCAATACCAATTACTTTACCTTTGATATCACCAAATTCACTAAAGGGAAAGGAGTCAATTCTCACATCTACATTCATACCTTTCCTCACAAAACCAATATCTTTATTGGTGATGAAAACTTCGGCTATGAGACTGTCTTTGGGGACGATTTGCAGTAATTTTTGGGTAGAATTGGCAACAAAACCCGGATTTTTAGCTTGTAAATCAAAAACTACACCTCCTACTGGAGCGCGGAGTTCTTGATATCTAACATTTAATTGTGTTTGGGAGATTTTACTATTAATATCTGCTAAACGCTGTTCATTGTCCAGGATAATTTTCATGAATTGACTATCAATTTCCGCAATCCGTTGTTTGTTAGCACCGATTTTTTCCAAAATAGTTTTATCAGAACTAGCAACCGTATTGGTTAATTGCTCTTTTCCCTTATCAATCTCAAATTGTAGTCGTTTTGCTTCTTCCTGCAATTGTGATATTTCTGCTGAAAGGGTTTGTACCTGTTGTTTCTGATTCAGATATTGCAGTTTAGAAATTCCACCTTCTTCAGCTAAGGTTTTGAGACTAGCTAAAATCTGACTTTGAATTGCTAAACCATTTTTAGTATCTTGCAGTTTAAATCTGGTTTGAGAAAGTTGTTTTCGGGTTTTTTCAACTTCCAAATCTGCGGCTTTGGAACGAGATGCTAATTCTGTTTTTGCAACTGCTAATAATTGTTGTTCATCAATTCCTGTACCTGCTGCTCCTGGTAAATTTCTTAATTGAGAACGTAATAGTTCATTTTCTGTTACTAAAGAAGCGCGACTTTTGAGCAAAAAAGCTGATTCTCCTGGTAGTTTACGGCGTAAAAATGCTATTTCAGTATCTATTCCGGTACTTGCTCCCATTAAGCGACGATAGATATTGTTCTCTTGAATTAAGGCTAATCGAATCTTATTCAGTGAATTTAATTCGGCTAAGGTTGCAATGGAATCAAAAGTTAATAATAAATCTCCTTTTTTTACCTCTTTACCATCTTTGACATACAGTGCTTTTACAACTCCATTTATGGGAGCTTGTACGTCTTTGACTGTTCCTTCTGGTTTTAATTGTCCTGTGGCGGGAACTACTTGCTCAATTTTCGCTAAACAAGCCCAAATAATCCCAAAACAAGCTAATCCCATGAGAGTAATCATGATGGTTCGTGACCAAATCGGGGATTGGCGTAAAACTACAGATTGCTCGAAGTTATTAAAATTAAAATCGGGTTTTGGCTGTTTAGGAGCGGGTTTGGGTGGTGTTAATACTTGTGCATCTCTATAAGAACCGTTACCATTTCCGTTGCCGTTGCCGTTGGTGTAACTACGATTAAGTTGAGTCATAATAATTTGGGATTTGGGATTTTAGATTGAATATTTAGTGGTGTGTAATTTTAGAGTTTGAAAGGTCTAATGTATGACTTGCTTTTGTTAGTTTTCTCGGTTTCCTACTCTGTATAGGAATGAATTATATAACGGCTTTAGGCAGAGCCTCTGTAATGGCATTCCCAGTCAGAGACTGGGAACGAGATGAACAGGGTAAAGCATGAGCTAAACCCCTACAACTAACTAACAAATTACAAGTTTACTTCCTGTTGTTGATAAAGGTAGAAATAATGACCTTTAGCCGCCATGAGTTCTTGATGACTACCTTGTTCTATCATTCTACTGTTATCCATGACGACGATAGTATCGGCATTACTAACAGTATTTAAACGGTGGGTAATGAAGAAGACTGTGTTGCCTTTAAAGGCGCGAGCTAAGTTGAGACAAATTTGCCTTTCTGTGGGATAATCTAGGGCGCTGGTGGCTTCGTCTAAAACTAAGATTTTAGGTCTTTGTAATACAGAACGAGCGATCGCAATTCTCTGTCTTTGTCCACCAGAAAGGGCTGATCCCCGTTCTCCAACTCTTGTATTATAACCATTGGGCAAGGTCATAATAAATTCATGTGCAACAGCAATTTCTGCGGCTTCAATAATTTCCTCAGTTGTGGCATCAGGATTTGTTAAGGCAATATTTTCTTGAACTGTGCCATCGAATAAGAGCGTATCTTGGGGAACTACACCAATTTGCCGCCGCAGCGAATAAAGTTCGACTTTGGCAATGTCGTAACCATCAACTAAAATTCTGCCAGATTCTGCGTCATAAAGTCTGAGCAGTAATTTCATCATTGTACTTTTGCCTGAACCACTTTGTCCGACAATGCCTACAAATTTACCTGCGGCAAATTCGACGCTAACATTGCTGAGTTGTAGTGGGCCGCTGGCAGCAAATCGGAAGGAAACGTTTTCATATTTAACAGCACCGTTTACAGCAGGAAGGGGAATATTATTCCGATCTATTTCTGCCTCTTGTGGTGTGTCCACAATATCACTTAATCGTTCTAAGGATAAACCAGTTTCTTGGAAGTTTTGCCAGATTTGCGCCAACCGTAAGATTGGGGTAGTAACGTAACTAGAAATAATCCGAAAGGCAATTAATTCTCCTAATGTTAATTCTCCTTGCAAAACTAAATAAGCTCCCACCCACAAAACTAATAAACTACTAAGTTTGCTGAGAAACTGACTGGTTGAATTAGCTAATGTGGAAGTCAGCACAGTTTTAAAACCGGCAGCGACAAACTTAGCGTATTTCTTTTGCCAAGAAAACCGAGAGCGTAATTCAATATTTTGGGCTTTAACTGTTTGAATACCTGACATAACCTCAACCAAATAAGATTGAGTTTCGGCATTCCGTTCAGCCTTAGTTCTTAATTGTCTACTGACTGTGGGAGCAGCGATTAATGTCACTACCACAAACAGAGGAATTGTCCCTAATCCGACGAAAGTTAGTTGCCAACTGTAAAACAACATGACAACTATATAAACAACGGAAAATAGGGCATCTAACACTACTGTTAAAGCCGTACCGGTGAGAAACTGACGGATGTTTTCTAATTCATTAATTCTGGTGGATAGTTCACCAACTGGGCGTTTATCAAAATAGCGCAGTGGTAAGCGCAGTAAGTGGTCAATAATTTGTGACCCCAAACTCATATCAATGCGGTTGGTGGTATCTACAAATAGGTAAGTCCGCAAGGTAGTTAATACTGCTTCAAATACACCCACTGCTAATAGTAATACTCCTAGAATATTCAGGGTACTAATACTATTTTGGACGATGACTTTATCAATGATTAGCTGAATAACCAGAGGATTAGCGAGGGCAGCTAGTTGGACGAAGAAGGAAGCAATAAATACTTCTATCAGTACCCGGCGGTAACGTGATAAGTAAGGAACAAACCACCCTAAACCAAAGCGTTCTTTCGGTGTTTCTTTGGTTGCACTCAGTAATAAAACTCTAACTTGTGGTTGCAGATTAGCATCATCGGTTTCTAATTCTTCTACTAATTGATTAATTTGGCAGTTGATAATGCCTTGAGATGGTAAACCCAAAACTACTGTTTTTCCATCTACTGCATAGAGGACAGCAAAACTGTCACGATAGCGAATTAATGCTGGTGTCGGAATCCGATTGATGGAAACAGCAGGAACATCAACTAGCTGGGATTTAAGTCCAATTAGTTCGCATAAATAAGCGCAAACTTGAAAAGATATACTCCCTTGACGCTTAATTTGGTCGTTTAAAATGCGGCGGACTACTTCTTTCCGAAAGGGCATTTCTAAATGCTTGGATAGCATTTGAAAACAAGCTAGAGTGGCATCTAATTCTCCTTGTCCCCGGAAAAATGGATAGTTTTGATTTTTAAATTGCTTGTTTGATGTGGTGGGGGGAACAAATTCTGGTTCTTGGGCGTAGGGAATTTCCGAATCTACTCTGCTATCTGATATAGTTTCTAATGTTTCTGATTCGATGGTAACACCATCAAGTAATGATAGGTCTTGAGGATTAATGCCCAATAGGCGGAGAGGAATGTTGCCTTTAACTTCAATTACGTCGGTTTCTAGGCGAGAATTGGGTGGGAAATTGGGTAGGGAACTAGGACCACTCACGAACCATACGCGATCGCTATCTAATTCTCTTAAAGCAGTTTTTCCTGGTGATAAATAATGAATTTTTGCTTCTAATTGAGCCTGTTGGGTAATGTCTTTGAGGTTGTGATTGACTAAAGCTTTTTGTGCTACCTGGGAACTCAAAATATCAAATATTTCAATGAGGTGACTTATGTGTTGACGAGCTTTAGCAAAGCCTGGATTGCGGTTGATAAATTGGAAATAATCTGCGGCTTTCCAGGTTAAACAGATGACTTCTGTGGAAGCGATCGCGGTTTCACAAGGAAGTTCACGTAACCAAGAAATTTCGCCAATTATTGCCCCTGGTTGCAGTAATTTTAAGGTAGTTGGTAATTGGTTTTGGGGATTATATCCCAATAGTCTGACGTTACCTTGATAAAGAATAGCGATCCTTTCTGGTAGTTGTTCTTTACCAATAATTTTTTGTCCTATGCGATAACGTAAAGGCTGGAGAATTTGTGATGATGCGAGTTTGTTAATTTCCTCCTTTGATAATTGATCAAATCCTTCAATACTGGCAATGAATTCTTCAAAGGTACTCTGGGTATAAGTCATATTGATTGAGTTATCTATTTCACTTTATATTGGCGATTTACATGGTCTGGATCTGACATTTTTTTTCTGTCATTTGTGCTTGTAACCACTGATTAAATCGTTCATTTAGTAACCTTTGTCCCATGGAACGATCTAGTTGGGCTGGTAGGATTTTTTCTAAGCGAACAATTACTATCACGTTATTGATTTGAGTTGGGGGTGATAGTTGTTGTGGTTGACTTTTGGAGAGGATACTCACCAATGTGGGATGGAGGGATTGTAAATCTATGGGTCCGACTAAGCCATCTGTTTGGGATTCTGGTCCTTGGGCGTATTCCCGTGCTAATTCCGCAAAAGATTGTTCACCCTCTTGAATACGAAAGTAGATTTCTTGAGCGATACCAACTTCTGAGGTGGTAATTAGGGAATAAATTACCCTATCTAACTGGCTTTTCCGTTGCAAAAAGTAGGAGTTTAAATCCCTTCCCCAGGTTTCCTCTTTGAACTTTTCTAGTTTCAATTGTCGTACCGCCATAATTTTCAGTTTTTGGAAACTTTCGCTCTGTGGTTCTAGTCCCTGATATTGTTGCGATAATTGTTCACAGGCTAGTTGTTCCTCTTCTGGGGTACAGACAATTTCTGCGATCGCTTGATCAATAAGTATTTCCTTAATTAATAGCGGTAGTAGCTGGTATTCCGACAATAATGATAAAACTTCTGTAGGCTGGAGGGTGCGATCGCCCAATTGTAGAACTTGATTCATATTACTTGTAATCAGGTTTGTCACCATTGTTAATTTCTCTTCAAAAGATAGTAGAATTAGATTGTCACCAAGTTATATTTTGGTTAAATTATACAATTTATGACAACTTTACTTTGCTTTGGTTTCAGTGTAGTATTTAAATACTAATTATTTGCCAATAACCAAAAGTTGATTTCTGGGCATTTAAGTAGTCAGGGTGTTGATATTTGGATATTATCGTACCAACTTACCATAAATTAATAAATTTGTCATATCAAACTTACTTTCTAGGAAATGGGGAATAATGACGAATTAGCAGCCTAAATTAGATAACCAGTCATTGCGGTGATTGCCTATTCTTCACTTACTCACTAATCTTCAAAAATCAATCCATCCTGAGAAATAATTACAACACCTAATAAGTTAATACAGGACAAAATTATATAAAGGGTAAATTTAATTTCTCTAAAAAGGTAAATATAATCACAAAAATACTGTAGGGGCAATCCCACCTGTGGTTGCCCGGAATCATAATTAACGAAATCTGCCCGGATTTAGACGACTGGGACTTTGAGGCCTGGTATTAACTTGAATTGCTATTCCATTCCTCAGTTTTCCGCCTGTACCACCATCTTTAGGATCAAGGTATGGTTTCAAATTAATCCCACCTTTAGCAGAAGTAACCTGATTCTTGCTCCCACCTAAAAGCGTTCGTCCCAGACTGTATAAGCTATTGTCATTGCTGCTGTTACGATTATTGTAGGTATTGACAGCAATAGTTTGTTGTCCAGTATCAGCAGTAGTTAAGTTTTGGAAGACACTATTGCGAATAGTATAAGGATCTTTGCCACGAGGGACTGTTAAGACAATTCGACAACTGGGTTGGGCTTCGGTGGTGACACAGATAATATTTTCCCTATTTTCTCTGGCTATTTGCAGTTCTTGTAATCCATCTGGGCGATATGATTCTAAACGGGTAGCGATCGCCTGACAACGTTTTTGAGCATCCCAACCGCCTCCTAAACTCTGAGGTGCAGCCCAAGCAAAGTATTGTCCTGGTTGGCTTTGGGGCTGATACATGACTGTAAACTGTCCATTGTTAGATTGACAACTAAACCTGGTGCTACTGTCGTCAACGGTGGTGGAAGTTGGGATGGTGGTTGATGAACCCGATGGTACTGTAGGAACAACAACTTGAGCAAAAGCTACAGTATTACTAAAAAATAAAGAACAGCCCAGACTACCCAACAATAAAACCCGAATTGATTGTAATGGCATAAATATAACCTCTGTTAGAAACAGGTAAATAGCTGATATCTCTATTGACGGAGAATATATTTTTTTGATTCATTAACAATACCTGTTTTTTTGTTTTTAGTATACATAGCAGAAACCGCTACAAGCTAGGAGGAATTATCAGCAGCTTACAGCGGTTTCTCGATTAGGTTGTAGTTCACAGAAATAGGTGCGTTGTAGGCGATCGCAATCCAAGGACGCTTATACTCCGTTCCCGGTGAAAAATTACCTATCTTCTTTTCTTCTTCCTTCCTGTTCTTCGTGTCTTTAAAAACAGATATTATTCATCAATACAATGGGGAATACCCAAAACTGCACAAGGGAAGTTTTTACCGAGTGTTGCTATCATGGGATGATGACTAGATTGGCATCCTAAAAAGAGAATATCTGCACTTTCTAATTGCACAACCTTTTTCAGTTCTTTTGCAGTGTTGCCAAACCGCAAATGAGATTTAAACGAACCTTGCCATTCTTCAGCTAAAGTTTTTGCTTGCCAAACAATTCTATCTGCTTCCTTGATGGAAGTTATAGATTCTTTGGCTAATTGCGGTAAAATTGCTGTTCCTTTGGGTTGATTTAATCGCCAGGTGGCTGGCTTTGATGTCTGGCTGAATTGGTATTCTAATTGAGCTTTATTATCAGCAATATTGACTATATCAACAGATTGATAATTGAAGTTTTCTGCTACTACATAAACAGCTTGGACTGTAATTTGAAAGTTAGTAGCTAAACTCGTTTGGTGAGCAATCCAACAGGCTATATCTAGGGCTGTGTGACTTTGAGGTGAACCATTATAGCCCACGATAAAATTAGCTGATTTAGCCTGGGAAACTCTTTCGGAAAATGAGGTTTGAGCTTCTGGCAATAATACCATTTGTTCAATTAGGTCATCACGACCGATAGCACTTTGTAACCGTGCTAACATTGGCTTGATTTTCACAGTTTTAACTTCTCTCCCTTGCAACGATTAGTCAATGAGAAGCGGGGGATAAAAATTGTAAATTTCAGATTTATCTCAAATCCAAAATCTAAAATTTATTTAAGGAAGCCCTAATCATAACTGATATTACAGCCAAGACTTTGGAAGTTCCTTCCATTGCCGACGGAGTTAGCTGACGGGCTAAGACTGGAAGGTGTCTCTCGTAAGATTAGCCCCAAATACTTGGTTCCTCCGTTTCAAATTCAGGTTCGATGAATTTGGATTAGGCTACCCACTAAAAATATAGTAATACTATTACACTAGGTTTAAATAAAGTCAAGGTTAAGAATATTGAGGATATGCTTGTAGTGAGCAGCTTGATTAGTAATTTTTCCTATTTTCTGTAATATTTAATGATTTAAACTATTTTGATTTAACAAAATTTCAAAGGTGAGAATTTAGTGATAATTAGTGATTTAAGTATATTTAACGGTTATTTTTCAGGATTTAATAAAAGCCTTGTAAGTAGGTTGGCGTTGAAAATTGTCGTTATAGCAAGGCAAGAGGCAATAGGCAATAGGCAAGAGTAAAGAAGTTTTCAGCGATTTTACGTTTTTTTACACAGTTTGGTTTTATTGTGTTCACCTACTTAGTAGATCAAGCGGGTAATAGGTAAAAGGAAATAGGTAATAATTTTACCAATTACCCATTACCAATTACCCATCACCAATTATTAAGCAGTTACCTTTTCACTTTCTAAACGAGCCAATCTTTCAGCTAATAGTTTTTCCAAAGAAATCAAAGCTTTGGTGAAACCATCAATACCTTCTGAGAGTTTATCAGAAACCATGCGATCTGCTTGCAGCAGAGCTTCGCTATCGCCATTGTGTATTTGATCAAACGTAGCTTTATCAACAGAGATTTTGGCAATTGGTAAACCTGCTGCTTTTGCGGGATCAAGTTTGCGCGGTAATTCAGCCACAGTGTTTTGCAATTCTGTCAACAAACCAGGAGAAATAGTTAACAAATCGCAACCAGCCAATTCTGTAATTTCGCCGATATTACGGAAACTAGCGCCCATGACCTCGGTTTTATAACCAAACTTTTTATAGTAGTTATAAATTGTGGTGACAGACAATACACCTGGATCTTCTGCGGAGGGATAGCTGTCCCGACCAGTATCTTTTTTGTACCAGTCAAGAATCCGACCCACGAAAGGAGAAATTAAAGTGATCCCAGCTTCCGCACAGGCGATCGCTTGGTGCAAACCAAATAGTAAAGTTAAGTTACAGTGAATACCTTCTTTTTCCAAAATTTCCCCAGCTTTGATACCTTCCCAAGTGGAGGCAATTTTAATCAAAACCCGCTCTTTAGAAATACCAGCAGCTTTATACTGAGCGATTAAATCCCGTGCTTTAGCCACAGTAGCATCTGTATCATACGATAACCGAGCATCTACTTCTGTAGACACCCGACCGGGGATAATTTGTAAGATCTTTAATCCAAAAGATACCGCCAGACGGTCAAAAGCCAGAGATACCACCTGGGCTTGACTAGCACCAGCGCCCGCATCTTTTTTAGCTTTGAGTAAAGTTTGATCAACAATATCCTGATATTCTGGCATTTGTGCCGCAGCGGTAATCAGTGAGGGATTGGTAGTAGCATCTTGAGGTTTAAACTGTTCAATTGATTGGATATCTCCGGTATCCGCTACCACAACGGTTACTGCCCGTAGTGCTTCTAGTAAGTTCTTAGGCATAACATACTCCAATGTCAGTGGTCAGTAGTCAGTTGTTCGTTGTCAGTGGTTAGGGAACAGGGAACAGGGAATAGGGAATAGGGAATAGGGAATAGGAAATAGGTAGGATATTGAATTTTTCTTACCTCTTGCCTCTTGCCTCTTGCCTCTTGCCTCTTGCCAATTACCCATTACCAACTACCTATTTTAGATGCGTCATGCCGTAATTGGCTGTCCAATAGAATGCACTTTAATTAAACTTGTTGTTCCAGATTGACCAATTGGGACACCAGAGGTAATCACCACCTTGTCTCCTTCTTGAACCAAACCACTAGCAACAACAGTCTCTACCACATTCACAAACATTTCTTCAGCATTGTGAACAGGTTGAATAAGTAAAGGTTCTACACCCCAAGATAAAGCCAATTGACGATAAGCGGTACAGTCGGAAGTAAGCGCAATAATCGGTGTGCTGGGACGATATTTAGACACCAGTTTGGCTGTACTTCCTGATGTTGTATTACAGAGAATCGCTTTTGCACCAGTTTCATAGGCAATACGACACACCGATTGAGATACTGATTCTGTCACTGTCAAACTACCCGCTTTCGGACTCCAAGAATGTCTATGTCCCTCTTGGAGTACGGTTTCTGTTCTTAAAGCGATATTGTGCATAGTTTGAACAGCAGCTATGGGATATTCGCCCACTGCGGTTTCTCCAGATAACATCACCGCATCTGTTCCATCTAAGATTGAGTTAGCAACGTCTGTGGCTTCAGCGCGAGTGGGGTCAGGGGCGCTAATCATAGACTCTAACATTTGGGTAGCCGTAATCACTGGTTTACCAGCTTGATTACAACGACGGGCAATTTCTTTTTGAATCAGGGGGACTTCATAAATCGGTACTTCCACCCCCAAATCACCACGGGCAATCATAATTCCGTCAGCAGCTTCTAGGATAGCATCTAGCTGTTCTACTGCTTCCGCTCGTTCAATTTTGGCAATGAGGCGAATCTTTGAGCCAGCACCTTCAATCATCCGGCGTGCAGGTTCGAGGTCTTGGGGCGATCGCACAAAGGACACTGCTACCCAGTCTACTCCTAATTGTATCCCAAATCGTAAATCCATTAAATCTTTTTCTGTAATCGAACTTACAGGTAAAGGAGTTGCAGGTAAATTTACACCTTTATGAGAAGAAATCAAACCGCCAATATTTACATGAGCATGAATTCTATCAGCGTCACGACTGGTAACAGTTAATTTCACCCGACCATCATTAATTAAAATTGGTTCACCACAGCGCATCATGGCGAATAGAGTGGGTAGAGGTAAGGGTAACTCATCAATATTTTCACCCTTCTCTTGTAAAAGAAAAGTCACCTCAGTTCCAGCTTCCAACATTAACCCTTCCGGTGGTAATTTCCCCAAGCGAATCTTTGGACCACACAAATCCTGCATAATTGCAATTGGCTTATGTAAATCCTTGCTAATTTGTCTTAAATGATGAAAAACCTGAGCGTGAGCCTCATAAGCACCATGAGAAAAATTCAACCGCGCCATATTCATTCCCGCTCTTACCAAAGCTTCTAACTTCTCAGGTGAAGATGTAGCAGGTCCAATAGTACAAACAATTTTAGTGCGACGCATAAGTATGTAAGGAGTAACGTTAAGGTAGCACACTCCGTTAAGCCCTGGAAGAGGCAGGGGAGCAGGGAGCGGGGAGCAGGGGGAGAAGAATATTAATCTTGCTCTTACCTCTTGCGGTTCTCACTGTCACCTGTCACCTCTCACCTGTCACCTAAATCAATCCTTCTTTTTTGGCCATTGACAACATCAAATCAACGACGCGGTTGGAGTAACCCCATTCGTTGTCATACCAAGAGACAACTTTGAAGAAATTGCTATTCAGTTCAATTCCTGCACCCGCGTCGAAGATGCTAGAGTGGGAATCACCTTGAAAATCTGTAGATACTACCTCTTCATCGGTGTAACCCAACACACCTGCTAAATTACCTTCCGCAGCTTTTTTCATGGCTGCACAGATTTCTTTGTAAGAAGTGGCTTTGGTGGTTTTGAAAGTCAAGTCAACTACGGAGACATCAGGAGTAGGAACTCTCAAAGCCATTCCTGTTAATTTACCTTTCAATTCTGGTAATACCAAAGCCACCGCTTTAGCCGCCCCTGTAGCCGAGGGAATAATATTTTGACCCGCACCCCGTCCACCGCGCCAATCTTTGCGACTGGGACCATCTACCGTGGGCTGAGTGGCTGTTGTGGCGTGAACTGTAGTCATTAACCCTTCGGCTAAACCGAAGTTATCATTAATGACTTTCGCAATGGGAGCTAAACAATTTGTAGTACAACTTGCATTAGATACAATCAAGTCTTTGGCGGGGTCAAATAGGTGATGATTTACACCCACGACCATTGTTTTTACCTTTTCAGGTTCTTTTGTCGGTGCAGAAATCACAACCCGCTTTGCACCTGCTTTCAGGTGATTTTCCGCCCCAGCGTAGTCGGTGAAAAGTCCTGTAGATTCAACAACATAATCTACTCCCAATTTACTCCAAGGTAGTTCTGCGGGATTTCGCATGGATACACAAGGAATAAAATGACCATCAATTACAATCCCGTCTTCTCTAGCTGCAACTTTGCTTTTCAATCTCCCGTGTGTAGAGTCGTACTTGAGAAGATAAGCAAGGTTATCGGGAGGAACTAAATCGTTAATTCCTACAAATTCAATATGAGGATTAGCAAGACCAGCACGTAACACAAGTCTACCAATTCGACCGAATCCATTAATACCAATTTTCAACTTCGTCAAAATTAAACCTCCTGTGTTGGGAATTTCAGCAAAGGTTAACTGGCCCGGTTAATTCTAGTCTGACTTAGCTGATTCTTACAGTCACAAAAGGCATAAAGTTAATTTAACTGGCATATTTTAAGGTTTAGTTATTGTTCTTTGATGACTTGTGATCATTAAAGGTTGTTTAAAAGGTATAAATTTATATATCTATGGGCGACGGTCAGTCGCGGCTACACAGACAAAACCCATCTTCATGGGTTGAAAACCTTAATTTTTCGTTAGTCCACACAGGTAGACTTTGTTTGTGTACTAGAGTTCGCGTCAGCGTGCCGGAGGCATCTTTATAATCGCCGGAAACTTTTCAAACATTACTTTTTCCCTAGCTTCCAATCTTCACCACCAGTTAAATTACCTAAATAATCATCAATAATATCTGGTAATTCTCTCACTTGATAATTATAAGTAAAGTTAATTAACTCGGTTGCAGTTAATATTAATTGTGGTTTGTTTAACATTTGGGAAAGTTGCTGACGCTTAAATTTTCCATTCATTATTTCTAAACTAGCATCAGCTATGGCTAATTCAATTTCATCTTCTAACCAACTATCCCATTCATCTTGATTGATATAATAGGATTTTTTATTTTCTTTGAGATTTATTTTTTTAATTTCTACCAATGAATTGCGAATAGAAGCAACCCAGGAATTAGTTAATCGGTTTTCTATTTGGTTTTTAATTAAATGAATTAACAAAATTCTCAAAAATGCTTGAATATTTCGTAATATGGCTTGTTTACTCATCCCCTCTAATTCATCAACAATAGCTAAAGCATCGCTGTAACGTTTTTCTACAATACTGTTTCTGAGGTCTATTAATTCTTGAGTCATATTGATTACCTCAACTTAGAAATTTACTAATCTCAAAAAAGAAAAATTAAGAGTTTTGCAGCATTTTTAGAATATGTTTCGCTAAATTATCATTAATTTCTCGATGTCTAGGAATTGGTTGTGAAACTTTTGTGAGAGGACTTACCACCATGTCTGATAAAAATACAACCAATTTCTTCTAATCCTTTAATTAAATCTCTTCTTTTGACAATAATTATAACTCGGCAATTTTTCTAATAGCAGTAATATTATTACTAGAAAATTCCTGATATAAATCCAATAAATTCTCCTGGAGTTCTTCTAAGGAATTTCCTTGAGTCCAATAATCAGGATATTCTTCTAAGTAACCGATAAACATATCTTCCTCTTGCCAATAAATATATTTTTTTATATTTTTTTTAGTGATTGTTCCCATGATCATCTCAACCTATAAGTAAAAGCTTGATCTAATTATATCAGATTTTTTCAAAAATTAAACATTTGAAAACATGGATAACATACACAGCATTATCTATTTTTATATAGGACTCCTATTTGATTTTTGATAGCTTGCGTGGCGTAGCCATACAAGACTCAGTAGGTATCAATCCTGTCTTTTCTGTTCTCAGTTAAGAGTTCCCTGACCACACAAGTAAATTCACAGAATCAAACCGGATTCCTATAGCATAAATAGTGCGGTATGTATCGGTTTGATAATTGCTGCGAATTTCAAATACTCACTTAGGCTAGAGATGGCTTATTTGCTTGGCTTTCATACCCACTTCCTGCGGTGCTAGTTGATGGTTATTTTCAGTTAATGGAAATAACCAACTTTTAACTTTGTGGATAGATAATTACCCCAAAAAGCCAGCGAGTAGTAGTGGTAATAGTATCAAAGCAGACCCAATTAAAACCAGGGTGGCTGGATCAATTTTAATGTGGTTCTTTTGTGGATTACGCATTTAGTGAAGTTCCGAAAAATAGTTATTTTAACGTGAGTTCGACATAACGATAATTTGTGGAAAACTCACCCCACGTAGGAGTCTCAAGCCCTTATTCTCTCGTTGAAAAAATCATAACTCCGTTCGCGTAGCGTCTCCGAAGGAGAAACTCCGAACTCACGTTATTTTAGCACAATTTGAATTCAATAATTATCCGAGCAAAATTAATTCAAGATTTTTAGAAAAAACAAAAATATCTGTATTTTTTATCTGTTCCCCATCCCCAATATATCACTTATTTTATTTACAATCATTTATGCGAATAAATATCTTGTGATAACAGCCTACTGCTTGTCCAAACCAAAGCCTATCTAAATTTCCCACACAAGCTTTTCCCAAAGACGTTCCTACAGGTTTAGGTAAATATCCTATGGGGGTATCTGTAGATAATTGGAAATGAGATTCTATATTGGTTATATTTTCTGGTTTCCATCCCACTTTTTGACGAAATTTTTCATCTATTTTATCATCAAAATTAATTTGACCATTATTTTCTTGTTTCCAGATTTTAGTTTGGACACTAAAACCAAATCTATTTTCACTAGCATTTAACCACAAATTGTCTATATTCTGTAAAGCTTCACAAGGAAAATTTTCAATGGCTCTGGTACTTAACCAATTATTATTTTCTCTATTAGTGATTTTCAACATTACTGATTGTGTTTCTTTAGCAGCAGCTTCCCAATTCTTAGCTTGTAAATATTGACTCAATTGAGTATAATTATCTTGTCTATGCTGAGGATGCCAATAAATCCAATCTTGAATTTGATAGGATGAGAAAAAAGATAACAATGGAATGCAGCATATTATGATTAATATCGAATATCTAGTTATAAAAGCAATTAATTTATGAATTTTTTGGTAATAGCGTTGATTGTTTGTTAGTATAGCCAGAAACTGGGAAATTTTTTTCATATCCTCATCTACAAATAAATATATGAGGAAAAATGGTAAACACAAAAATACCAAAGTGATGATAAAATTCCCAACTGGATTATTAGTGAGTTCTGGTGTGAGAATAATTAGAGGTATTGTAAAATATACTAACGTCCATACTAAAAAAAGCTTGCAAATTAAAACAATCAACTTCAACAAAAATTTATTAACTATCAAATATCTCATCATACTCTATATATTTTATGATTTACCTGCATCCGCTTTCAGATTTTATCTCATCTAATTTGATCATTACTTCGGCACAGCCTAACTATTACTATGAAGGAAAATGTCCCCAAACAGGGGAAATACTCAGATTACCCCGTACCCCTTTAGCCGAAGCTATAGCTAATAGTCTTATGCAACAACTTGAGCAAAATCATCTTTATTCCCAGGAGGAAAAAATGTATGGTATTTTGTTGGTTGAATTACCCAATGGTGAACAAAGAGTTATTAAAGCATTTTCTGGTTTATTAAATGGTAATAGTATGGTTCAAGGTTGGGTTTCACCAATTCCTGGTAGAGAAGAAGTGGCTTTATTAGAAACTCAGACCTTAGCCAAGTTAGAAGCCATTAAACAAGAAATTATTAGCCTTGAGAAACTTTCAGAAAGAGAAGAATATAAAACTCTATCTGCTGAATATACTGAACAGTTACAGGCTCTTAGTTTACACCATTATCATAGCAAACTACAACGACAGACACAACGTCAAGAATTTTGGCAAACTCTCACGGATGAATCTCTAAAAATTGCGCTGGAACAATTGGCAGCAGAAAGTCGTCTACAAGGAATTGAACGTCGCAATCTTAAACGTCGTCAAAATGAAATTTTACAGCCTTTACAGAAAATCATCACATCAGCAGATCAGAAAATTGCCGCACTAAAACAACAGCGTAAACAATTATCCCGACAGTTACAAACAGAAATGCACGCTGCTTATAGCTTAACTAATTTTCAAGGACAATCTTTATCTCTACAGCAATTATTACCAGCAGGAACACCAACTGGAACAGGAGAATGTTGCGCTCCTAAATTATTACATTATGCAGCTACTCATCAACTAAAACCTTTGGCAATGGCTGAATTTTGGTGGGGTGATTCTCCTGTGGAGGATAAAATTTCGGGAGAATTTTATGGTGCTTGTTTGGAAAGATGTCAACCATTAATGGGATTTTTATTGTCAGGATTAAAGCCAAATCATGTAGAAATAATTTATGAAGATGAATGGTTAATTGCTGTCAATAAATCATCAGGATTATTATCTGTTCCTGGGCGTTATTTTCATAATCAAGATAGTGTAATTAGTCGTTTACGTTATTTATATCATCAAGAAATAATTGCGGGACATCGCTTAGATCAAGATACTTCGGGAATTTTATTAATTGCTAAAGATGCAGTTACTTATTCTCAAATCAGCAAACAATTCCAAAAAAGACAAGTATCTAAAGTTTATGAAGCTTTACTTGCAGGTGTTCTCAATATTCAGGAAGGTGAAATTAATTTACCTTTGTGGGGAAATCCTGACAATCGCCCTTATCAAGAAGTAAATTTAGCACAGGGTAAACCTAGTTTAACTCGCTTTCGCGTGATAAATAGGGGAGGAAATTATACTCGTGTGGAATTTATACCCATTACCGGACGTACCCATCAATTACGGGTTCATGCTGCGGATAAGAGGGGACTGGGAATGAGTATTTTGGGTGATAAACTCTATGGTTATCATCAGGATATTGGGAGATTATATCTGCACGCAAGGGAGTTGAGGTTTCAGCATCCTCATGTCAATAAAATCTTGCATTTACAAGTAAAAACACCATTTTAATTAGGAAATATAATTTGTCAAAAGATATTGACAAATACTTTAGACTTATTTTATTATTTTAATATAACAAACGTTCAATATAAAATCCATGATCCCCCTGGTGAAGAGCAAGCCATGTTATGCCAAAAATTGTTGACCACGAACAATACCGCAAAGAATTACTCAGTCAATGTTTTGATTTATTCGCGGCAAAAGGCTATGCAGCTATTACTATGCGGCAGATTTCTGCGGGTTTAAAGGTTTCCACAGGTACGCTGTATCATTATTTTCCCAACAAACAAGCTTTGTTTGAGCAATTGGTGGAAGAAATTAGTCAGCAGGATGTCATTACAGCTTTAACAGAATTTGGAGGAAAAAAAACCTTATCAGAATTGATGGAAACTTTAGGTCAATACCTTGTTAAAAATGAGGATTATTTAATTAAATGGACTTATTTATGGGTTGATTTTTGTCAACATCAAGACTCAAAAATCATGCTAAATAATAGCACTGTTTTCAAACGTGCTAATCAACGATGTCAGCAGGTAGCCTGTGAGTTATTAGGTGTTCGAGATGTCGGATTAGCATCTTTTGTTTTGAGTTTTGTGAATGGTGTTGTTTTAGAGAAATTGTGGGGTAATGAGAATATTGATTTTCCCGAACAGTGTAAGCTTTTAGGAGAAATGATCACGGCATATTTACAGCAAAAAGTCCAGAGTTAAATTAATAATTAACAGCCATAAATACCGATAAATTTATTTTGTGATGAGGTAGTGAAAATGAGTTACAAACTGTCGTTTAAATCCCCAAGTCCAGGTTTGATTGGTTTAATGCTTGCGGCTACTGCGATTCCATTAGGAATTGTCATTTATGGAGTTTCTCATTTTGGACAATTGGGTAAAACTTCTGTCACAGAATCAAAACCAATTGTCCCTGCTCCTCAAGCAGTCACCGCTTTAGGTAGACTAGAACCAGAAACAGAAATAATTAAGTTATCTGCACCTTTAGGACTGGATGGCGATCGCATTGCCGCAGTCTTAGTTAAAGAAGGTGATCATGTTAAATTAGGACAAGTAATTGCTATCTTACAAACCCGTGATCTCTTAAAAAATGCTGTTATTCAAAGCACGAAACAAGTCAAAGTTGCTAAAGCCAAACTTGCACAAATTAAAGCTGGGGCTAAATTAGGAGAAATTCAAGAACAGTCAGCAATTGTTGAACGAATTAAAGCCCAATATGCAGGAGACAGACAAGCCCAAGAGGAAAATATTGCTCGCATATCAGCCCAATGGGAAGGTGATAGAATTGCCCAAACAGCAACTATTAATAAACTCACCGCCGAACTTAAAAATGCCGAATCAGAATATAAACGCTATGAAAAGTTATTTGCGGAAGGGGCAGTTTCTAATTCTGTAATTGATAGTAAACGTTTAAATGTAGAAACTGCTAAACAGACATTAAGTGAGTCCCAAGCTATTCTCAATCGGATTAATACTACAGCTAATAAACAATTAGCCGAAGCCAAAGTTGCCCTCAATCGCATTAACAATACTAGCAATAAACAAATTAGGGAAACTCAAGCTAAACTGAATAGTATTGCCGAAGTTCGTCCTGTAGATGTGCAGTTGGCGCAAACAGAAATTGAGAGTGCGATCGCTAATCTTAACCGGGCAAAAACCGAACTAGAAGCAGCTTATATTCGCGCCCCTATGGCGGGACAAATTATCAAAATTCATACCCGCGTCGGTGAAAAAATTGGTGATCAGGGAATTGCTGACTTTGCCCAAACTAACAAAATGATGGCAGTAGCAGAAGTTTATCAAACCGATATTAGTAAAGTCAAATTAGGACAAAAAGCCATCATCACCAGTCAAGGATTTCCAGGAAAATTACAAGGTACAGTCCAGCAAATTGGCTTACAAGTCAACCGTCAGAATGTTTTTAGTGATCAACCAGGAGAAAATTTAGATAGTCGCATTGTCGAAGTAAAAATTCGCCTAACTCCTGAAGATAGTAAAAAAGTTTCTGGCTTAACTAACTTACAAGTACAAACAGCAATTAAATTGTAATTTATTTCCTGTCAAGGTGCATAAAAAAACTCATGATTAATAAAATGTTTCGGAAAACCCCCCTAGCTTGGCGACAGTTAATGAAGGAAAAAACGCGGCTATTGGTTGCAGTGGCCGGAATTACTTTCGCGGATATGTTGATATTTATTCAGATGGGTTTTGAAAGTGCATTATTTGATGCTGCTATTCAACCTCATCGCAATTTACAAGCAGATTTAGTATTAATAAATCCTCAATTTCAAACCCTATTTTCAGTCAAAAGCTTTTCTAGAGAAAGACTTTATCAAGCATTAAGTTATAACGGTGTAAAATCAGTTAGTTCTATTTACATTAGTACAGGACAATGGCGCAATCCTCAAACTAAAATGGATCGATCTATTTTAGTTTGGGGTGTAGATCCGGCTACACCTGGTTTAAAGTTTCCTGAACTTCAAGCCAAAAAAGATAATCTTAAACAATTGAATCAAGTTATATTTGATGAAGCCAGTCGTCCAGAATATGGAGAAATTGGCAAGATTTTCCGAGAAACTGGCAAGTTTAACGCCGAATTAAGCGGAAAGAATGTCAGTGTTAAGGGTTTATTTCAAAATGGTGCTTCTTTTGCTGCGGATGGAAATGTAGTAGTTAGTGATTCTACTTTTTTGCAGTTATTTTCTACTCGCAAAGCTGATCAAATTGAAGTTGGATTAATTACTCTTCAACCCGGTGCTGATATTGAAAAAGTCAAAGCACAACTACAAATAGGACTAAATCCAGATCCTCAAAATCCCTTTGTTGAAGTTGGTACTCCCGAAACATTTGCCCAAAAGGAAAAAACTTATTGGGCTACTGGTACAGGGATTGGTTTCATTTTTAGTTTGGGTGTAATCGTCGGTTTTATTGTTGGTATTGTCATCGTTTATCAAGTTCTTTATTCCGACGTTTCCGATCATTTACCAGAATACGCTACTCTCAAAGCAATGGGTTACACTGATAATTATCTCTTGCGAGTTTTATTACAAGAAGCATTGTTCTTAGCTGCATTGGGTTATTTACCTGCATTTTTCCTATCTTTTGGGTTATATCAAGTCACCTTTGCCGCAACTCTTTTACCAATATCTATGAAGGTAGATCGGGCAATTAATGTTTTTATCTTAACGGTAATTATGTGTACTGTTTCTGGCGCAATAGCGATGCGAAAACTCCGTTCTGCTGATCCTGCGGATATTTTTTAACCTAACAATTTTTATATCTCATGCAAAGGTAAGGAACTATGTCATTGGAAGTTACAACTATTGCTTCTGAAGTTATTTCTAGTTCAGAAACAGTTATTTCCGTTAGTAATCTCAATCATTATTTTGGTAAAGGTGCGCTACAAAAACAAGTATTATTTGACATTAATTTAGAGATTAAGGCTGGTGAAATTGTGATTATGACCGGTCCTTCGGGTTCAGGTAAAACTACCCTATTATCATTAATGGGGGGTTTACGTTCTGCCCAAAATGGCAGTTTACAAATATTAGGACAGGAAATGTCCGGTGCAAAAAAAGCACAATTAACTAAATTACGTCGCCAAATTGGTTATATTTTTCAAGCACATAATTTGATGAGTTTTTTAACAGCCAAAGAAAATGTGCGGATGTCTTTGGAGTTACATGAACATCATCTCAATGGCGATATTAATGCTAAAGCTACAGCAATGTTAGAACACGTTGGTTTAGGAGAACGGGTTAATTACTATCCAGAGAATTTATCCGGTGGACAAAAACAACGGGTGGCGATCGCCCGCGCTTTAGTTAGTCATCCAAAAATAGTCTTAGCAGATGAACCCACAGCTTCATTAGATAAACAATCGGGACGTGATGTGGTGGAATTAATGCAAATGTTAGCAAAAGAACAAAACTGTACCATCTTATTAGTCACCCATGATAACCGGATTCTGGATATAGCTGATCGGATTATTTACATGGAAGATGGACAATTGAAAAGTGATGGAATAGATATGGGAGTCAAAGTAAATTGACACTTATTTATGATGAATAATAACACAGCCTCAATTTCAATATTGAAGCCATAAATTCGCAAGAAATGAGAATTGATAAATATTCCAGAACGGTTATTTCTCTGTCTACGATACTCTACAACTTCTTTTGCATATTTTTCCCTGACAAACTGTTCTCCTGCACCTTTAGGACAAATTTCGGTGCGGAAATTTCTATCTAAGGTAAAACCGCGCTTTTGCAAAAAATGCATAGCAAAAACTTCTTGTTGTTTATCCTCACACAAAATTACAATCTGCACTCTCCGCTGGCTCATTATAACCATCCCCGTGCAATCAGTTCTGAAATCTTTAATCCTGAATCATCAGCTTCTTCGTTACTAATTTTTCTGACTCGTACAGGTGCATTACTTTGACGTTCAAACCAATAACCAATTGGTGACGCTAAAAGATAATTAATACATTCGGGATGATGTGAAATTAGTAAGGCTTGTAACTTTCCTTCATCACAAAAATCATATAGCTGTCTTAACCAAGGTTGAATTTCTGGAAGTGCTAAAAAGTTTTCTGGTTCATCAATACAAAGTGTATAATCTTCTGATTTCATACAGTAAATTAGTGTATATAATATTATTAGTGCTTTTTGACCATCTGATAATGCACCTAAATGATAATCAATAGTATTTTTATCTTCTGAATCTGATGTGAACTTTAATTTCAAACCAACATATTTTTTTCCTATTTGCTCAAACTTAAAACTAATAAAACCATCTAAAACTTCTTTTAAAACATTTATTAATTCAGCAACTTTCCCTTGATCTTGTGAAATGTATTTATACCAAGAAACGAAATTTTCAGCTTTAGAACCTAGATATTTTGTTTCTGCACCCCCACTGTTTATTAAAATAGGAACAATTTGTACAATAATTATTTTCTCTATCCGTTTTGTAAACCAGAATAGTTTTTTATTGTCATTTCTTGGTAATAAAGAGGATAATATAGATTCAGATGGAAGAAATGAATATTTTGATGCTTCTGAATAATCATCTCGAAAAAGTTGTACATCGCCCTTTTCATATTTTAGTAAAGGATGTCCATTGAACCATAATCTTTCATACGCCACAGAGACTTGATCTCGATTAGCTTCAACTACAAGTTCATATTTATAGTTACCATCATTACCATCTATTTCTAATTCAAAACGTTGAGTTGGTGAAGTTTGCCAGCAAGTAAAATCAAAATAATCAAAAATAGACTCTAATTTTGATTCACCTAATATAAAATTTTGAATTTTCCGCAAGGCTTCAAAAATAGTTGATTTACCTGAACCATTACCACCAAGAAATAAGTTAATTGAGTCAACATTAAGCTCAAAATTTACCAAGCAGCGAAAATTATCAATATAAATACGCTTTAACATAAAACTTTTTCTCCTAACCAAACACTATAATACAATGTCTATTACGATCATTACATAAATTAAATTAATCATACAAATCACAGTCCAGACCGCAAAATAGTACAATTGCACTATACAGACAAAACATAATACTCATTCTGGTCAAGTGTAAGATAGAGAAACAATGATTGCCTACGGTACGCTATGCGAACAGTATCATCATTGTTTTAACTAATTATGGTTGACTTTTCTCGTGAGGTGAAATTCACCGTGAGAAAAAGTATTAAAAATCAGGAGCAGACGATGAACAGTTGTATTTTGATGGCAGAAATTTACGATAATCCCCAACTGCGCCACACACCAGATGGGTTAGAAGTTACAGAAATGATTGTTCATGTAGCGGGAGCAAAACCAGAAGATCCAACGCATCCTTTAAAAGTCGTAGGGTGGGGAAATTTAGCAAAAGAGATTCACCAAAGTTATCATCAGGGCGATCGCGTCATTATTGAAGGGCGCTTAGGCATGAATACAATTGATCGCCCCGAAGGATTTAAGGAAAAACGCGCAGAATTAACAGTCCAAAAGATTCACGCCATCGGACAAGGTGCTTATACCAGTTCACCAGCAGCAGCCACGAGAACTACACCAGTCTATGAAACCCCTGTAGCGCCACCAACCTACAGCCCTACTAATTATGAATCAAACTATCCTACATCCGCCCCAATGCCCCAGGTAACAGCCCCTCAGCCGACATACCAACCCACCCCTGTGCAGTCTCCATCCCCTGTAGGAGTTACGCCAGAACCCGATCCAGATGACATCCCATTTTAGTCATCACCTTTGTAGAGGCGTTACATTGAACGTCTCTACATTCTTTGTTAACCTCCACTGACTTCACCCCATTCCCGAATTGCTGGAAATACCGATGAATAATCATCCTCTGGATAGGACATTTTCATAGTTGCGTGTAAGATTTGCCTTACACCCTCAATACTGTTGAGATTTAAACCCAAGGATTTCGCTTCTGAGATAAATAAATCTATTTCTTTGATCAGTTGTTTTGTCGGCAAGTTGGCGTTATTGTAATTGCCATCTAACATCCGCCGCAAATTTTGATCAAAAGTAGGCGCGTAAAGTTTACTTTCGCGTAGAACCTGCATAAACAAATCAACATCAATGCCTTGCAACTGGATATATGCCAAACTCAGAGCAAAGCTAGTTGTCAGAGAAGCAATCAGTTGATTAAGTGCCAAGGTGAGATTAGAAGCAGAACCCACAGCGCCTATATATACAGGATTTTCTCCAAAATGTTGGAGTAACTTTAAATGCCGTTGATACTGTTCTTCCTCTCCACCGACCATGACAATTAATTTGCCAGTTTTAGCTTCGGGAATACTACCCAGGACGGGAGCTTCTATATATTCACCCCCAGCCGCAACTACTGTATCTCTGATTTCTTGGCTTTCTAAGGGATTAATCGTCCCCATTTGAATGATGCTGCGTCCTGATAAAGTATGCCAAGAAGTATCCGTCAGAAGTACATGATAAATAGCTGCGGCGTTAGAAAGCATTAGCACTATACAGTCAGCAGCGCGAATTGCTTCGCGGGGTTTGGTCACAATTTGCACCCCTGCTGCCCGTAGCGGTTCTAATTTTTCTGGGGTGCGATTATAGGCAATTAGCTCTATATCGGCAGCTAATAACCTTTGAGCCATCGGTAGTCCCATCAATCCAGTTCCCAGAAATGCCACCTTCATGTTTTACGTTCCTTTGTCAGTGGTCAGTTGTTAGTAGAAGAAGTCAGGAGTCAGGAGTCAGGAGAAAGAAAAGTGAAAAAGTCCTTTCCGTTTCCTCTTCCTTTTTCTTTCTCTTTCCTCTTATGACTTTTGACTTTTGACTGCCGCGAAGCGGTACTAGCCTCCTGCGGCAAAAGTCACCATAATGATTATGGAAAGTAATAGTCCGGGGGAAAGTAGAGTTACTAGCACTAACAGATCATGAGCAGTCATAATTATGCCTCTTGAGTAGATTTTTGACTTGAATATAGCAACAGACAAGGTGGTTAGGATATCAATTGATCATGAAAATCAGACGACAAAAGGGACTACTGTTTCTTTCTCCTGACTCCTGACTCCTGCTATATCATCTCTGTTATGCTAGAGCAAACAAGGCTAATACAGGATTGTTAAAGAGATTTTTAAGCTTTCTCTTTGATCTCTACTCTGGTACGACTAATCCCTGGAGTGGTTGTGATGCTTGTTTTTCCGTTAGTCCCTGGCTTTGGACTAAAACGCCAAAATTGCCCAATCCCCCTGGGTTAATTAGTTGGTGTAATCTCTCCCGTTGTTGTAGCAACTGTGATATTGGTTGCTGTCCAGAGGAGAGTGCAGCTAACCTTTCACCTATTCCCAATGCCATTAAAAATAAACCTTGCTGCGTCCAACCAACTTGTTTGAGTCCGCACCGTTCACCCCAAGATGATAAGGCTGTAAAGTCAACGTGGGCAGTGATATCTTGTTGCCCAATATTGATATAAGGATTATCATGATGACGATGCTGGTAGTAGCACTGGAGAGTTCCCTGCGATCGCCTGGGGTTATAATAACGATGAGCAGGGTAGCCATAATCAATTGTTAGCACATACCCCCGTTCCAAGCAGTCTGCCACTATACCCAACCAGTTCAAAGCTGCTAAATTAATTTCACTACGATAGCCATTTTCATAAGTATTTTGGCTTAAATCAATGCCTACTAACTTAAAATATTCTCCTAATTGTGGTGTTGATGGTTCTCCTATTACTTCCATAAATAGAGGATCACGGATGATCTGGATTTCACTGATTTCACGGTTTAATTCGGCAAGGGTGACGTAAATTTCCCGCAATTCTCCTGCTGCTAAAATAAATTGGTGGACTGGAAAAGCATCTACTAATTCATTGGAAAAGAAGCAGCCGTTAATAGATTTGGAGGGAATTCCCTCCAAATTACACCAATTAACAGCAAAATCTTGTAACCGTTGTTGTTGTTGTTGTTTTAAACTTTGTGATTTTTCAACAATAATATATTTGACTGCACCAAAAAAATCTGGGTATTCTTGCTGTATATAATTGAGTATATGGGATGCTAATATACCTTGTCCTGCTCCCATTTCTACCAAATCAAAATGTATAGGTTGATCTAAAATCTCCCACATTTGGTGAAATTGCTTTGCTAGTAATTCCCCAAAGTCAGCACCTAAACTGGCAGATGTGAAAAAATCACTACCGCGAAAGCCGATTTTGATAGCATCACTAGAATAATAGCCATATTCTGGATGATATAACACCATCTCCATGTATTGGGCAAAAGTAATTCTTTTTTGAGGGCTGGTGATGATACGATGGGTTATAGCTTGACACAGTGGGGAGTGGGAATCCATAAAATTTCTAGGAAAGAGAGAACAGCAAAAAAAGAACAGCAAAAAATTTGTGTAATTAATTCTATATAAAAATACTTGCATCTAACAAATTAAATTCAGTTAATATCCTGTAAATCCTTAAATCCTGGATATCCTGATATGGCTTGCGCCACGCTTGGCTATCAGACAAAGAATATGTTAAAGATTTATTCATTTAGCCAACTAAAAAGTCCACCCACAGTAAGATTAAATGATTCTGCAAAAGCTGGAACAGGTAAACTATCTGTCTCTAATTCAAATAATAGAATCCGTTGATCAGCAAAATACACAAAAACTAATTTTTCTGCGGGGTCAATTAGCCAACCCATTTGAGTACCATGACTAAGACAATGGAGGATATTCCGAACAACTTTAGTTTGACTTTGTTCAGGAGAAAGTATTTCAATTGTCCAGTCAGGAGGGATAGCAAAGGTGTTAGCAACTTCACCATTTTCATCGCGGGGAATGCGTTCCCATGTAAAGACGGCAATATCAGGTACAATGGATCTACCGCCAAAGGTACAGCGTAACTCAGAGTATGCGCGGGCTATGCGCTGGGGTTCGAGAATGATATTAGCCGCCGAGACAAAATCGCTTTGAACTGTGCTATGTTTTCCTTGAGGCATGGGTTTTTGAATGATTTCACCGTTAATAAATTCGCTTGCCGGTTTGGTTTCTGGCAATTTGAGAAATTCGTCAAGGGTTAGGGTTTTGATAGGGGTTTGAACCATTACTGTTTCGGGTTTGTGGATTATTAATATTGTATCGTTTTTTAATTGTCAGAATCAGGATATCCAGGACTTGGGTATTTACAGGATGTTGGTTTTAATCTTTTCCCATTTCTAACACACACTGCACACTACAAACCAAACTGCTCTATTTTACTAACGAAAATCCAGCTTGCTGAAAATGATGATCAAAACTTAAAGCATGAGTAATATTTTTATTTCTCATAATTACAAAAGAAATGCAGTCAACTAAACCCCATTCTTTATCTTGAAAGTTCTTGTACAAATCAAATCCTTGGTGAAATAAATCTGGAGTAACATGGATGATTTCTACTGTTTCTGCATTTAATAAATATTCTATTAATTGAGTTGCTTGTTGTTTATAATTACGACTTAAACCATTAGCTATTTCTAAGAGAATTGCATCAGAAGTGACTAAAAATGAATCATCATAATAATCTGCTAACTCATTAGCTGTTTGATGATATTGATCTCTTTCATTAATTAGAGCAATAATAAATGAAGTATCTAAAAAATAACAATTATTGCTCATCTGATTCTTGCTGGTATAAATATTTATCAAAATTCACGGAAAAGTCTGTAGGTCCTTGAATTTTTATCTGTTTTAGCTGAGATAAAATTCCCTTTTTAGTGCTATTCTTCTTATTTGTAAAATCTTTAATTAGTTGATAAAGTTCATTAAGCTCTTGTTCTGGTATTTTGTCAATCTCTGCTTGGATAAGTTCTTTAGTGGTCATAACTTTTACTTCCTGCTGGTAATTTACTATATTATACCCTATCCATCTTGAAAACTTGAGTTTTCGCCTTAGAAAAAACTATAGGTTTCAACTTGGACGGGGTTTATATCAGAATCAGGATTTAAGGATTTACAGGATTTTGATTTTATTTGTGGTGTACTAATATTTTAATTTGTCTGATAGCGAAGCGTGGCGCAAGCCATATCAGGATGTCCAGGATTATAGGATTTTCAGGATGTTTTTTGATGAGGGTGTGTGGGTATTTTGGGATTTTCAAGATGTTTTTTGATTATTGTCTTTAAATGATTATAAACAATCTAAAAATTACCATCCTGTAAATCCTTTAATCCTGGTTATCCTGATTCAGGCAAATACAACTTTCATCACCAACAAACCATCTAAAAATTACCATCCTGTACATCCTTTAATCCTGGTTATCCTGATTCAGACTTAATAATTTTCTGTAACTTTTAAATGTTACACTTTACAAGTCTCGACGCGAGAGAAGACATCCCCGAATATCCCCTTAACCCATTAAAATATGTAAAACCTGGGAGGTGGCCTTCTGGTGCTTTTATATCATAAAATAGATCCTTGTAGTACAACCGGTCGCCTCCTTTTATCCATCCTACCTTGTCCCCGAACTTACACCAAATATCTGAATTATATGCTCTAGTTCCACCTAAACCTTGATAAATCTGTTTCTGAACAGAAAACCCAAATCTACCATTACTGTATTTTACCCACAATTGGTCAATAGTTCGCAGGTCTACACAGGGAAAATTATCAATATGTTCATCATCTAACCAATATTCCTTTTCCCGTTTCGCAACCGCTAACATCACCCTATCTGTTTCATCATCTGCTTCCTTCCATTTTCCTGCTTTGAGTAAATCACGCAGTTTACTATAATCCATTCCTACATATGATTTTAATTCTAACTCATTACCATTATTCCCACTACTTAAACCAGGAAATAAACCCACCCATTCCTGCATACTTTGGGGACGGTTTTTAGGTTCTAATTCTAAACCTTGAATAATCGCTTGATTTAACCTATCACTAATCCTTGAATTTATCCTTTTTGGTTCTATTAAATCATTATTTAACATCTTCCTAGCTAAAGAAGGTCTGGGAGTATCTCCAGTCACCAAATAAAACAAAGAAGCAGCTAAAGTATAAACATCTATAGTTGCTGATTTCTCAGTTTCTAACATTTGTTCCCAAGGTGCAAAAGCTAGATTAGCAGCTTGATTAATACTTTGACTATTGACATTTCCTGCTAAACCAAAATCTATTAAAACTACAGTATTGCTATTTTCTCGTAAAATCATATTACCAGGATGTGCGTCCCGGTGAATAATGCCATTTTCATGACAAAGAGATAAAGCATCAGCAATTTGTTTAATATAATCAATAGCAATTGATTCTGAGAAAATTCCTTCTTCTCTTACTAAATGATATAAATTTTCACCCTTAACAAAATCCATCACCAAACATGGTAAATTATCCTCTTCAAAAAAGTCTATAATTCTGACAATATTCGGATGGTGATTTTGAGATATTTTGGCTAATGTTCTTCCTTCCTTGCGAAAACCTTCCACATATTTAGGATAATTAGCATCTCTACACAAACGACTATTAGGAGTCTTAATAACAACGGGAAAATTCAAATCTTGATGTTTAGCTTTATAAGTAACACCAAACCCTCCTTCTCCAATTTCTGTTTCTACGACATATTGGGGACGTTGTTTTAATGGCTTTCCTGGTTGCAGCATATTTATAACAGAAAAAATACGTATCTTTGAGATTCACGTTATCATAGAATGTATATTTTAGTCAATTTCTCTCTTTGTTACGATACAAAGGATTTAGTAGTAATTAAGCACAAATCATCTCAGTGCTATATCTTACATCAGATATAATCTGATTCTGTAAATCCTTAATTATGAAATTTTGATATAATTCTAGTAGTGAGAATAGACTATTAAATAGGCTATTAAGTAGGTTAGCGTTAAAAATTATCGTTATGGGAAGGCAAGAGGCAAGAATGAGGAAGTTCTCAGCGATTCTACTTTTCTTCACACATTTTGATTTTCCTCTGCCCACCTACTTATGTAAATAATACTGGAGGTTAATGAAAATGACTCAAGAATTAATAGACCTCAGAAATAGCATTTTACAAGGAAATTATACAGATGCTTTAGTGATTGTAGATGAATTAGAAGGAATGAGTAAACAAGCAATATTGAGAAATATAGAATCGTATTTAAAGATTTTACTAATTCACTTGATTAAAAATAAAATAGAACAGGGATTAACGAATTCTTGGATGGCTTCTATTCGTAATTCGATTAGGGAAATTCAAAAAATTAATCTTAAAGAAAATAAAAGATCCTATTATGTAAATGAAGATGAATGGGAAAATTTAATTCAGGAAGAAGTAATTGAGGATGCGATCGCTGATGCTAGTCTAGAAATAATGAATGGTAAATACACTCGTTCTCAATTATCGAAAATTCTAGATAGAAAAGAAATAATTACCAAAGCTATTACATTTTTATCCCTAACTTATACTTATTCAGCAAAGGAATTACCAGCTATTATGGATGATTATCTGAATGATTGTAAATAGGTGGGCAGAGGAAAACTAAAATATGTGAGGAAAAATAAGATCGCTCAGTAACCAGATATCCTGATTCAGACAATTCAAATTCCCAACTTCTTGTAAAAATCTTGCCATCTATTTTATCCTAGATAAAGCATCTCAAAAACAAGTTCCATGCCCAAACGTCTCCTAGTTGTTGAATCTCCCGGAAAAGTCAAAAAACTGAGTCAAATTCTCGGTGCAGATTGGATTGTTCGCGCTAGTTGTGGACATATCCGCGAACTCAGTAATGAGGGTGATGATTCACTAGGATTTACAATGGATGGTAATACTGTTCGCTGTAATTATGTTCCCCGTGACCAACGGGCCAAGGAAACGATTCAACAATTAAAAGCGGCTGTTAGACAGGTTGATGAGGTGGTTTTAGCTACAGACCCAGACAGAGAAGGAGAAACCATTGCTTGGCATCTTCAAGAAACCTTAGGATTAAGAGACCCCAAACGGGTAGTTTATACTGAGATTACACCATCAGCGGTGCGAAATGCGATCGCTCACCCCAGAAAACTTGACACTAACTTAATCGGTGCCGGATTATGTCGAGATTGTCTGGATAAACTGGTAGGTTATAAAGGTAGTCCCCTAGTTTGGGCATTAAATAACGGCGCAAAAAGCGTAGGTAGAGTTCAAAGCGCCACATTACACCTAATATGTCAGCGCGAAAGAGAAATTCTGGCTTTTGTTCCCCAAGATTACTGGAGTGTGTGGGTAGATTATCAAGAAGGATTCCGAGCTTTTTACAAAGGTACAACAAATACTGAGAAAGAAACACCAGAACCAGAAACGGAAACTCATGATGATGCAGCTAGTAACAACCCAGAAAAACCGGAATCTAAGCGCGTTCTCTCAGAAGCAGAAGCAAACAGACTAGTTGAAGAGGCAAAACTTCATCCTCATCAAATTATTCACCTCGAAGGGAAACTGGTTTATCGTCAACCCCCTCCACCATTTACCACCTCCACCCTCCAACAAGCTGCCGGTTCAAAGTTGAAATTTTCCCCTGACAAAACTATGCAGGTGGCGCAAAAGCTATATGAGGCAGGGTTAATTACATATATGCGAACAGATTCAGTCATGTTGAGTCCTGAATTTTGTGCGAGCGCTCGTCAATGGTTGGAACAAAATGACCCGGAGAATGTGCCTCAGCACGTAGCAAAACAGCGTAGTAATAAAACAGCGCAGGAAGCACATGAGGCTATTCGTCCTACAGATGTTTTTCGTCCCTCGGTGCAATTACGGGCAGAATTACCTGAAGATGAGTTTAACCTATATGTGATGATTTGGAAAAGAGCGATCGCTTCCCAATGTCGTCCGGCACAACTTCGTAAAACTTTGGTAATTACGAAATCAGGTAATATTTTATGGCAAGCTAGAGGGCAGGTTGTGGAATTTTACGGTTATGCAAAATATTGGCTTAATCTGAGCAAAGATGCCGTTTTACCCTTATTGCAACAGGGACAAAAACTGAATTTAGCCAAAGCCGGACATGACCAAAAACAAACCCAACCACCACCAAGATATAGCGAACCCAAACTTGTACAATTAATGGAACGCAAAGGAATTGGTCGTCCTAGTACCTATGCCCCGACAATTGCTACTTTGAGAAAACGCAATTATCTGGATTTGAAAAAAGATAATCTTCAACCTACAAATTTGGGTTTAGAAGTTGATGAATTTCTACAAAAGGCTTTACCAGATTTATTAGAAGCCGAATTTACCGCTAAAATGGAGGATGCCCTAGATGCAATTTCTGAAGGCAAGAACTCTTGGCAACATTACCTAACTACTTGGCATCAAAGTTATTTTGTTCCTGCACTTTCCAAAGCTAAAACTGTGGTTATTAATTCATCAACTACCGCTAAAAATAATAATTTTGGTGAGCGTAAATATGAAACTTCTAAAACTCGTTGTCCTGATTGCAAGAACTATTTAGCTAAAATTCCCAGCAGTAAAGTTAAAAAGAAATACTTTCTTAAATGTGTGAGTGGTTGCGAAAACATTGTCCTATTTTGGAGTGATTTTAGCAAGAAGTGGGAAGCACCAAAAACTAAACCATCTACAAATGAAAATGCTCCCAAACCTTCTGCAAAAATTACTGCATATCCTTGTCCTGTATGCAAGAAACCTTTGGAGGAATACAGTTATATTAAAGATGGGCAAAATAAAACTATGTTGCGGTGTTCTGGTCAGGATTCATGGAAGGATACAAAACATAAGGATGTGGCTTATTTTCATACTGCAAAAGGATGGTGGAGTCCTAAACTTGGGAATTTGAATGTCTAAATCAGGATTCCCCGGATTTAAGGATGTACAGAGCGATTTTCCAGGAACCTCTACGGATACTCAAATTAGAGATGCGTTAGAAACTATTAAAGACATCAAGACAAGTTTGAGAAATAAAGGAGTATCGCTGTAATGAATGCTGCTCAACTACTCAAAGAAGCAAAAAAGCTCGGAGAAATACAAACCATATTTAGATTTCCTTACGTTCATATTATCTATCTGTCTCCCAAGTTTCAAAATATTGATGATGAAGAACGTGAAATATCTTTTGCTCAGGATATTAATATAAGTGTGGCAGAACTAAGGACTACACTCCTTAATTCCCTGCTATCATTAAGACTTCTTACCTCAGAGGGTATTCGATTTGAATACAATTACAATTTATTAACTTTCTAAAATATTAGAGTCTGTTGCTAAGGTTAGCGCTCCTGTTTGCATCAGTTCAATATCTGCTAATGTCCAATTACGGGGATGCTGACAATGATGCGCTACTAATAGTCCCCATAATCCTCGCGGTATGAGAATTGGGACTACTAAATTGGCACGAACTTGCATACTCCGAAGAAAATCACGGTGACAATCCTGAATTGGTTCTAATTCTATATCAGCGATCGCTCTGATTCGTCCTTCTAAGTACAAAGCAGCATATTCATGGTTAAAACAATCCCTTGGTCCGGTAAAACCAAGAATCGAATATTCATCAGCACTCAATGATTCAAATGTTACCTGCCCGTGCCATTGTTCATAGAAATAA
Source organism: Aphanizomenon sp. CS-733/32 (assembly GCF_028330045.1). Taxonomy (NCBI): domain Bacteria; kingdom Bacillati; phylum Cyanobacteriota; class Cyanophyceae; order Nostocales; family Aphanizomenonaceae; genus Aphanizomenon; species Aphanizomenon sp. CS-733/32. The sequence continues at coordinate 1,559 of NZ_JAQMSE010000019.1, read as the reverse complement.
TACAACACTACACGATTAGCCTGAAGTGATTCTCTCAGGTGATTTGTTGTTTGTCGCACTAATTCATCGCGTTCTATTCTGCTCACAAGGCGATCAAGTAATTTTTGTAAACCCTCATCACAATAATGATGATTTGAGCGATTTTCAAATTCTGGGGAAGAAGGAAGTTGCACAGATTTAAAATAATGACTAATTAAACAATTTCGGATTTCTATAGTAACTTATCAGACATTGTACAGGAAATTATTCTTATTTGATAAAGAAATAATGTAGTTTATGAATCTGGTAATTGGTAATTGGGAAGAATGTTTTACCCATTACCCATTACCCATTACCTAACTCCAGTTACAGTGGGCAAATTAACTTTTAAGCGTTTCAATATCGCTTCCCGTCCTTGCATTGCCAAAGTGTCTTCTAAAGGTGAAAGTTTGATTTCTTGCTGATATTTCAACTTTAACGCAGTTTGAATTAACCAATCGGCTACTATTGGATTTTTTGGTAATAATGGCCCGTGAGAATAGGTAGCGATCGCATTTTGATAAAACGCGCCTTCTGTTCCATCTTCTCCATTATTCCCCAAACCATACACCACACGCCCCAAAGCTTCCACTTTCCCTAATGTAGTTCTGCCGCCATGATTTTCAAACCCGACTAAATAAGGTTTTGTCCCTATCATTGCTTCTATTTCCTGTGCTAACCGGGAAGCTGTTACTTCTATCACCAAATTGCCAATACATCTTTTAGTATTTTCACCAGGATGAATAGAAACTAAATCTAAGATTCCTAAACCTTCAATTCTTTGTCCAAAGGCTGGTTCATAATAATTTCCCAGCAGTTGGGGAGAACCGCAGGTAAAAACTCCCGGCGTGCCATCTTCGATTTTATCACGCATGGCCTCAGCTTTTGCCCCTTGCAAATCCCTCATGACAATTTCTTGCTGACGATCCTGTGCGCCCCCACCAACAATCACATCTACTGATTTTATATCCTCTGCAGTAGAATCTTGGTCTAAGGGTAAAACAATGACATTATATCCCCGCCATTGAGCGCGACGTTGGATAGTGATCACATTTCCGCGATCGCCGTAGGTACTCATCAACTTCGGATATAGCCAACCAATAATAATTTCCATCGGTTTATAACTTATAAAACCTTTACTATAACCCACATTCCGCAGATGTGACTTAGATTATTGGGATTTTTGAAAAATTCCAGCCAGCAAAATTTTATCTACCTAATTTTTCTGGTTGAGTTTAACTTTATTTGCCAAAAAATAGAACATATTAAGAGGGTGTTTGAAAAGTTAGAAGTTGAGTAAAAAAAGCTCTCAGGGTATAATCTGTAAATACTGCCAAAGTGTAAAAAGTGCAGCAATGGTTACGGAAGAAGTGGGTTATGATGCAGGCAAAAAAATCAAAGGACGCAAGCGATTTATGACTGTTGATACCTTGGGATTGGTACTACGAGTGTTGGTTACCTCCGCTAAGATGCCAGAGCGAGCAGGGGCTAAACAAGCACTCAAGCGTGTCAAAGATATGGCCACTCAGGTTTCTCGATTG
>NZ_JAQMSE010000018.1:0-6249 GCF_028330045.1 Aphanizomenon sp. CS-733/32 | reverse complement strand
GTTTCGGGCATTTTAACGTGATTTTTTTGATGATTTTTGAGCGCTCGCTATTGAGCAGAAGTTAATCACCAAAAGCCTGAAACGAGGGATTTTCGTTCATGCACATCATGGTGAATTTGTACAGTGCGTAAGTCCTAGTAATTTATAATCACGGTTGGGGGTGTGGTAAGTGAGGAGAATCGCCACAGCACCGGGTAAATGACCTGCGGGAAATAATTCTACTATTAAATTTTCTCTGATTTCCACAGGCGATCGCAATGGTAAAGCCTGACAAAATGATACAGTTCCTGGTAGTTCTTCATCTAGCCAATTTAGCGGCAATAACTTCGTCGTCACCTCACTAGCATATATAGGTAATTGGGGAAAAGCTTGATGTAGTGTTAATAAGCCTCTAGCATGATCTGAATGAGCATGACTAATTAGAACTAAATCCGCTGGCATTGTCTGATTTGCCAATTGAGTTAGTTCTTGCCCTACTGGGGAAATATTTGTCAAGCCGAAATCTAACATGATTCGGTGTGGTCCCATCCTAACCAGTAGACAGACCCCTTCATCTTGATGCTGAACACTATAGGGAAAGCATTCCAACTCATTAGCTGTTGTTCCAGCATCAATTGATATATTATTCATCATTTGCTCCTCCCTTCAATCAAACTATTGGCTGAGAAAGTTGACTTTTAGGCAATATTCCTCTGCAAAGTTCAAAAAAGTTGGAAACCTAGGTTGTCACCCCTGTTAATGTGCAGAACCGTTACCATGATAGTTATCGGAATCATAGAAGCCATTTTTCGTACCAAAGAATAAGCACGAAACTGTAAATATAACAGTTAAACCCACTAAAATTAGTTTGATATCCATTGATTTTTTGATCCCCTTAACTTCAGACTTTCTGATCTTAATATCCTGTTTTTGCATTTGGACAGAATCAACAGAAAATCTTTACTATGCTTGGGTTCTATGTAAATATAGCATTAGTGGTTGATCAGATAAAACCCCTGAATCCTCAAACGATGTATTTCTATAAACACATAAAATATCAAATTTTAGAATGAAACAGCCCTGGGGTGCAGTACAAATAAACAAGTCGCTGTGCGCCATTGCTTGCAGTGTAGGGATTGGGATGACCTCTTGGGGGTGTAATGTTAATGACCCCCAGATTCAAGATCAAAGATGGAATATATATAGAAATAAGCGTTATGGTTTTGAGTTTCCTTATCCGCATACTTGGCAGGTGTTAGGAAACCCAGACAATAGTGATGGTGTTGTTTTAGTGCCACCAAACCAAAAAAACGTAGAAATTCGTGCCTATGCAAGTAAAACTGTATTAAAATCCTTAACTAAAAGTTCTCAGCCAGTCCCTAATTTTCAGACTCATCAGGGTTTTTCTGGGGTATTGGCTGTAGAGGCTGGGGAAAAGGTGACTGTAATCAAATTGACTATTAGCCAAGAGAACTTAGAGTATCACTGGCAAGGACAAAGCGGAGTCCAAAACTTTCAAAATTACTATCGCTTGTTTTACCACATGGCTCAGGAGTATAAAATTAGTCAGTAGTCCCTTTCAGCCAGGGAATAAATTCCCTGTCTAAAAGCTAAAGTCGGTTTTAACCGACTGTTGGAGCAATACCTTGTCCATTTTTTGTAGGTCAGGTTAAGCGACAGCACCTGAGTTCGACATAAGATAATTTGTGGAAACCTCGCCATGAGTCTCAAACCCTGATGATCTCGTTGAAAAAATCATAACTCCGTTAGCGTAGCATCTCCGAAGGAGAAACTCCGAACTCAGGTGACAGCACAACCCGACGCTCATGTTGGGTTATAGCTATGGCTCCTACGTCGCCACACTATGGCTAACGCCACGCTCCGCGAACGTGAACGTACCTCAACCCAACCTACAAATCAAGACTTTTTTCGATTTGGACAAGGTATTGTTGGAGCATAATAAATAGGATAATTTTTGAAAATTGAGTTAACCAGAGTGCGTTTTAATGCACTTTAGCTTTGAGACCGGAACTTAAGTTCCGGGCAGGTTTGTTAAGCCTGACTCCTGACTCCTGCTGTAATTATTTACTGCCTGAGCGAGAATTTAATGATAAACAGGGGACACAAACCTGATAGATTTAGCTATCAGCGAGTAAAAACTGGTAAAGATGAAAGTCCTGGTTATTGGTGGTGATGGGTATTGCGGTTGGGCAACCGCGCTTTACCTTTCTAATCGAGGTTATGAAGTTGGAATTTTAGATAGTTTGGTGCGGCGACATTGGGATAATGAACTGGGCGTAGAAACCCTTACCCCAATCGCACCAATTCAGAAACGTCTCCAGCGATGGCAGGATTTGACTACTAAGTCTATTGATCTGTTTATCGGCGATATTACTAATTACGAGTTTCTGCACAAAGCTTTACACGAATTTCAACCAACTGCGATCGTGCATTTTGGTGAACAGCGTTCAGCACCATTTTCCATGATTGACCGTGAACACGCTGTTCTCACTCAGGTCAATAATGTGGTGGGTACGTTGAACTTGCTGTACATTATGCGGGAAGATTTCCCCGATTGCCATTTGGTGAAATTGGGAACAATGGGTGAGTATGGAACGCCCAACATTGATATTGAAGAAGGATACATTACGATTGAACATAACGGACGTAAGGATACTTTGCCCTATCCGAAACAGCCCGGTTCTATGTATCACTTGAGTAAAGTCCACGATAGCCATAATATCCACTTTGCTTGCCGGATCTGGGGTTTAAGGGCTACAGACTTAAACCAGGGGATTGTTTACGGTGTCTTAACCGAAGAAACGGGGATGGACGAACTGTTAATTAATCGGTTGGATTATGATGGTGTATTTGGTACAGCACTGAACCGCTTCTGTATTCAAGCTACCGTGGGCCATCCTCTCACCGTCTACGGTAAAGGTGGACAAACTCGTGGCTTCTTGGATATTCGGGATACGGTGCGATGTATTGAGTTAGCGATCGCTAATCCTGCCGAACCAGGAGAATTCCGTGTGTTTAATCAATTTACTGAACTATTCAGTGTCGGTGACTTGGCATTGATGGTGAAAAAAGCCGGCAACGCTATGGGATTAAATGTGGATATTAACCACATAGACAACCCCAGAGTGGAAAAGGAAGAACACTATTTCAATGCCAAAAACACCAAACTCCTGGATTTAGGCTTACAACCCCATCTGCTGTCGGATTCTCTACTTGATTCACTATTAAACTTTTCCGTCAAGTATCAGAACCGAGTTGATCACCAACAAATTCTTCCCAAGGTCTCTTGGCATAGAAAATAGGTGACAGTAAAGGAGGCAAGAGGCAAGAGGCAAGAGGCAAGAGGCAAAAGGCGGATTCATTCTCCCCTGATTCCTGACTCCGAACTCCTGACTCTTAACTCCGAACTCCTGACTCCTGACTCCTGACTCTTAACTCCGAATTCCTTCTTTTTATGAGAATTGCCCTATTTACAGAAACCTTTTTACCTAAAGTTGATGGCATTGTTACCCGTCTTCGCCATACTGTTGACCACTTACAACGTCTTGGCAATCAAGTTTGGGTATTTGCCCCTGAAGGTGGTATTACTGAACACAAAGGTGCGAAAGTTTACGGAGTTAGTGGTTTTCCCTTACCTCTCTATCCAGAGTTGAAAATGGCACTACCTCGCCCTGCCATTGGTCATGCTTTAGAAGAGTTTCAACCAGATATTATTCATGTTGTTAATCCCGCAGTTCTCGGACTATCAGGGATCTTTTATAGTAAAGTTCTCAAAATTCCTTTGGTGGCTTCTTACCATACCCACTTGCCCCAATATCTGCAACATTACGGTTTAGGGATGTTAGAAGGGTTACTGTGGGAGTTGTTAAAATTGGGTCATAATCAGGCTGAGTTAAATTTGTGTACCTCTACGGCAATGGTAAAGGAACTTTCCGCCCATGGGATTGAAAGGTGTGATTTATGGCAACGGGGAGTAGATACAGAATTATTTCATCCTGATTTAGTCAGTGCAGAAATGCGATCGCATCTTTCCCAAAATCATCCAGATAGCCCTTTGTTACTCTACGTTGGTCGTCTTTCTGCTGAAAAGGAAATCGAGCGCATTAAACCAATTTTAGCAGCCATTCCCAATGCCAGATTAGCATTAGTCGGCGATGGTCCTCACCGTCAAGCTTTGGAAAAACACTTTGCTGGGACAAATACTTATTTTGTCGGTTATCTTATGGGTAAAGAATTAGGCTCTGCCTTTGCCAGTGCTGATGCTTTTATTTTTCCTTCCCGCACAGAAACACTCGGATTAGTTCTACTAGAGGCTATGGCTGCCGGATGTCCAGTGGTAGCAGCCCGTTCTGGAGGCATCCCTGATATTGTCACAGATGGTGTCAATGGATATCTTTTTGATCCACAAGCTGATATTCAAGAGGCAATTAATGCTACTATACGTTTGTTACAACAAGGGCAGGAAATAGCTATTATCCGTAAAAATGCCCGTGCAGAAGCAGAAAAATGGGGATGGACATCGGCTACACAACAACTGGAAGACTATTATCAAAAAATAATCGTAAACAGTAGTAGGAATCAGGAGTGAGTGACATACTCCCTTTCAGGTGAGTGTGGGCTTCTTAGGCATCTGTCACCGTTCGGAGTTCACCTGAGTTCGACATAAGATAATTTTTGGAAAACTGCCCCAAATATGAGTCTCAAACCCTGATGATCTCGTTGAAAAAATCATAACTCGGTTCGCGTAGCGTCTCCGAAGGAGAAACTCCTAACACCGAACTCAGGTGAGTTCGGAGTATGGCTAACGCGACGCTGCGCTATCAGGAGTTCAGGAGAAAAAAAGAAGAAAGAAGAAAATTTCTTCCCTGTCACCTGTCCCCGTGGCGTAGCACCTGTTATCTCCCCTCACAGACAACTTATTCAGCAAACCCTATATATTCAGAGATTTTACCCAGGCGATCGCCTGCTTCAAATTAGCTCAAGTTATCGAACCAACGGATCAATCTGTGCGAATTCAGAACGCGCCTATAAATACCAGCAGACACCGCCGCCAAAGTCCTGGGATGGTGTTTGGACAATGATCGCAAAATAGTCAGTTGTCAGTTGTTTGTTCCTATAAACCAATGACCAGTGACCAATGACCAATTACCTAAGCTTCTTCAGAGCCGTTACTTTGAAAAGGTTGTTCACCGATTTTCAGTTCTTTTTTTGATTGTTTTAACTGTTTCCAAAGTAACTTAATCTGGTCATAAGCCTCATCTGGTGAGATCTTACCGCCAGTTTCTAAATTGCAAATATAACTAACCTTTTGGGCAAATTCCTGCAAATTCGCGTTAAATACTAAGTTTTCTGGTTTGACATGACCATAATAGCGACCACGGGGATAGAGAAAATCTTCTTTGCTCATCATTTTTTTTCTCCATTTACTCAACTGCTCTATAAAACTTATATAATACTGACAGCGCAGCGTGCCTTAAGCCATACATTGCTGTTTGTTTCCCCTGTTGGTGATCAAGATAGATGAATAGTTCTGTTTTCATAGCTCCTCTACCTATTCAGGATAGGATAGATCAAACTATGACATACTACTGATAGTTTAGAGTGGCGTAAGTCATGGGTTTAGCTTTAGGGCAGTTATTCACGTTTAGTTATTCTCTAATTTATTAACAACAGATTCTATTAAATTCAATATGTCATTAATATATCTCTTAAGATAGATTAATATATTCCTTTTTGCAATACTTGGAAAAACTTTCCTTGCAAACCATGATTATACATTTAAATTGGGATAATTGAATATACAAGTTTTACTTAAAATAAGTAGGGCTTGCTGAATAAACTCCTCTAACAGTAACGGCTCGTTGTAATTGAGCTAACGCACGGTTATAGTCTAAGATATCTTGTACTCGCTTCCCTTCTGCTTTGATTAAATCATTTTGTGCATTAATAACATCGGTTTGAGTCCCAACACCTGCTTGAAAACGTAAACGTCCTAGACGAAGAGCTTCCTTGGCTTGTTCTAGAGCAACATTGGCAGTTTGAACATTCTCCAAGTTAGACTGCAACTGCAAATAAGCTTGTTCAACCTCAAACCGAATATTATGCAGTTGTTTAGCTTAATCAGCAGAAGCCCCACGTCTCACTCTTAGGAGCGTGGGATGAATGCGCGTGAGTTGAGTTGCGTAGCCCAAATTGTATTTGAGCGTAGCGAAAACAAAGAAGGCTACAGCGACGAAACGAACAAAATAT